>JBIIYT010000226.1:0-4531 GCA_044346675.1 Rhodoferax sp.
CACGTCGAACTTCTTGGGTGCCTTGACCAACTGCATGGCGGCGTTGTCCACGTACATGTGGTCCAACTCCACGTCGGGGTACTGCTGGCCCACCTCGATCATGACGTCTTTCCAGAACTGGAAGGTTTCCAGTACGTTCGCTTTGTCCACACTGGTTACGCGTTTGCTGCGTTTGCGCGCTGCCTGAAATGCCACATGGGCAATGCGCTCAATCTCGGGGCGCGAATAGCGCATGGTGTCAAAGGCTTCTTCCGCGCCGGGGAAGTGTCCGTCGGTGGCGGTGCGTCGCCCACGGGGTTGGCCGAAATAGATGTCACCGGTGAGTTCGCGAATGATGAGAATGTCTAGGCCTGCAATGAGTTCGGGCTTGAGGCTGGAGGCACCCACCAACTGCTCGTAGCAAATGGCCGGGCGAAAGTTGGCAAACAACCCCAAGTTTTTACGCAAACCAAGAATGGCTTGCTCAGGGCGCAGGGGGCGGTCTAGCTTGTCGTACTTCCAGTCGCCCACGGCACCAAACAGCACCGCATCCGCTTCTTTGGCAAGCTTGAGCGTGGAGTCTGGCAGTGGATGGCCATGTGCCTCATAGGCTGCGCCACCTACCAGCGCGGTTTCCATCTCCAATGGTAGATCCAACACCTTCAAGACCTTGACGGCCTCGGCCACAATTTCGGTACCAATGCCGTCGCCGGGTAAAACTGCAATTTTCATGGTGTTCTTAGTTTGCTGTGGAAGTGATAGCTGGCTGGACTTACAGAGTTTTTGCCAGCCAAGGCTTGCTTGCTAGACGCGCTGCTTCAAAGGTTTTGATCTTGTCTGCGTAGCGCAAAGTCAGACCGATGTCGTCAAAGCCATTGAGTAGGCAGTACTTGCGAAACGCTTGTACTTCAAAGGGAATCTCTTCACCTTGGGGTTTGATGACTACTTGGCGCTCTAAGTCGATAGTGAGTTGGTAGCCGGGAAATGCTAAAGCGTCGCTGAACAGTTGATCCACCTGCGCTTCACTCAGCACGATAGGCAGCAGGCCATTTTTGAAGCTGTTGTTGAAAAAAATGTCTGCATAGCTGGGTGCAATTAAGGCCCGAAAACCGTATTGGTCTAAAGCCCAGGGGGCATGCTCGCGCGAGGAGCCGCAGCCGAAGTTTTTGCGGGCCAGCAAGATAGAGGCACCTTGGTAGCGGGCTTGGTTGAGCACGAAGTCCGGGTTGGGCTTGCGGGTGGTTGGGTCTTGGCCGGGAAACCCTGCATCTAAGTAACGCCACTCGTCAAACAGGTTTTGACCAAAACCGGTCTTGCGGATGGACTTGAGGAACTGCTTGGGGATGATGGCGTCGGTGTCGACGTTTTCCCGGTCCATCGGTGCGACCAAACCTGTGAGGAGTGTAAATTTCTGCATGATGCTTTGCGTTTTGGTTTGCTTTGGGCTGGCGAGAGTGGACTAGGAAAATTTCCGAATATCCACAAAGTGGCCATGAATAGCCGCTGCTGCTGCCATGGCGGGGCTTACCAAATGGGTTCTGCCACCAGCTCCTTGGCGGCCTTCAAAGTTGCGATTGCTGGTAGAGGCGCAGCGCTCGCCGGGCTCTAGCCGGTCGGCGTTCATGGCCAGGCACATGGAGCAACCTGGTTCGCGCCACTCAAAGCCGGCAGCTTTGAAAATTTCATGCAAGCCTTCGCGCTCAGCCTGCTCTTTCACCAAGCCAGAGCCTGGCACCACCATCGCGAGTTTGATGTTTTTGGCAACTTTTTGCCCTAGGCGCTTGACCACTTCCGCCGCCTCGCGCATATCTTCAATGCGGCTGTTGGTGCACGAGCCGATAAACACTTTGTCCACATACAGATCATCAAGCGCTTTGCCGGGCTCAAGGCCCATGTAGACCAGTGCGCGCTCTATGGCACTGCGCTTGTTAGCGTCTTTTTCTTTTTCAGGGTCGGGTACGCGGGCATCAATGCCCAACACCATCTCAGGCGAGGTGCCCCAAGTCACTTGGGGGATGATTTGCGACGCGTCCAGTTCAACCACCGCGTCAAAGTGGGCACTAGGGTCCGAATGCAGTGTTTTCCAATAGCTCACGGCTTGGTCCCACTCCAATGCGGCGGCGCTCTCGTTGGAGGCAGCATGGCCCGGTGCCAAGGGGCGACCCTTGATATAGGTAATGGTTTTCTCGTCTACCGCAACCAAGCCAGCACGGGCACCAGCCTCAATGGCCATGTTGCACACCGTCATACGGCCTTCCATGCTGAGGGAGCGAATGGCGGAGCCTCCAAATTCTATGGTGTAGCCGGTGCCACCTGCCGTGCCTATTTTGCCAATGATCGCCAGCACAATGTCTTTGCCCGTGCAGCCCCGCGGCAAAGTGCCTTCTACCCGCACCAGCATATTTTTTGCCTTCTTGGCAAGCAGCGTTTGGGTGGCCATGACGTGCTCTACCTCGCTCGTGCCAATGCCATGCGCTAGCGCGCCAAACGCACCGTGGGTAGAGGTATGAGAGTCGCCGCACACCACCGTCATGCCGGGCAGGGTGGCGCCGTTCTCCGGCCCAATGACGTGCACGATGCCTTGGCGTTTGGAGAGGAAGGGGAAGTAGGCTGCAGAGCCAAACTCTCGCATATTGCTGTCTAGCGTAACCACCTGCTCTTTGCTGGTGGGGTCGGTGATGCCGTCATAGCCACGCTCCCAGCCGGTGGTGGGCGTGTTGTGGTCGGCGGTGGCCACGATGGAGCTTACGCGCCACACTTTGCGCCCCGCTTGGCGCAGGCCTTCAAATGCCTGTGGGCTGGTCACCTCATGCACCAAATGGCGGTCGATGTACAACACGGCCGTGCCGTCATCCTCGGTGTGAACGACGTGCTCGTCCCAAAGCTTGTCGTATAGCGTGCGTGCGGATGTTGGCTGGTTCATGCTTTCCATGGTGTTCCTTGACTGCCCATGATTTTATGCCACTGGGTAATGTGTGTCGCCGTGTATTGCCAGCGTAAAAGCAAAACGCCCGCCGTACGCTGTGGCACGGCGGGCGTTTAGGGGGTGAACTTATCGCTGCGCGATAGGCAGTACGTCGCGCTTGACCGAGCCTGTAAACAACTGCCGTGGGCGGCCAATTTTGTATTCAGGGTCGCCAATCATTTCGTTAAGCTGCGCAATCCAGCCTACCGTACGGGCCAAGGCAAAGATACCCGTGAACAACTTGACGGGAATGCCGATGGCTCGCTGAACGATGCCGGAGTAGAAGTCGACATTGGGGTAGAGCTTGCGTTGCACAAAATAGTCGTCTTCCAAGGCAATTTTTTCCAGTGCCATGGCGAGCTTGAACAAGGGGTCGTTTTCCAGGCCCAAAGAGGTCAACACTTCTTTGCAGGTCTCTTGCATCAGCTTGGCGCGGGGGTCGTAGTTTTTGTACACACGGTGACCAAAACCCATGAGTTTCACGCCAGAGTTCTTGTCCTTGACCTGTTCCATGAACTGGCCAACTTTAGAGATTCCACCAATCTTTTGAATGTCCTCGAGCATGTTCAAGCATGCTTCATTGGCGCCGCCGTGGGCTGGTCCCCATAGGCAGGCCACGCCAGCTGCAATGGCTGCAAACGGGTTGGTGCCAGAGCTTCCGCACAGCCGTACTGTGGAGGTGGAGGCATTTTGCTCATGGTCTGCGTGCAGCACGAAGATGCGGTCCAAAGCGCGTTCAAGCACTGGGTTGACCACATACTCCTCACACGGAGTCGCAAACATCATGTGCAAGAAATTGCCCGCGTAGCTCAAGTGGTTCTTGGGGTACATGTAGGGCTGGCCGGCGCTGTATTTGTAGGCCATCGCCACCAAAGTGGGCATCTTGGCGATTAAGCGGATGGCTGAAATTTCGCGATGTTCTGGGTTATTGATGTCGGTACTGTCATGGTAGAACGCCGACATGGCCCCCACCAATCCAGTCATGATGGCCATGGGGTGGGCATCACGGCGAAACCCGCGCAGGAAGAACTGCATCTGCTCATTGACCATGGTGTGGTTAGTCACACGTTTGGTGAATGAGGCCTTGGCGGCAACATCTGGCAAATTGCCGTACAGCAGCAAATGGCAGGTTTCCATGAAATCGCACCCAGTGGCCAATTGTTCAATAGGGTAGCCGCGGTAGAGCAACTCGCCTTTGTCACCATCAATGTAAGTGATGGCAGACTGGCATGCGGCAGTAGACATGAAGCCTGGGTCGTAGGTAAACATGCCCGTTTGGGCGTAGAGCTTGCGAATGTCTAGTACATCCGGCCCCACATTGCCGTGGTACACCGGCAAATCAATATTGGGCGTACCGTTACTGAACGACAGGGTGGCTTTGGTATCCGCTAATTTCATGTTCGGCCTTTCAGAGAGGTTCTCTCAACATACTTACAACTTCACGCACATCGTGGCGGTCTAGCTCAGCGTCTACTTGGCCTAGCGACTTGCGCGCCAAGTGGACATCCAGCAAATCGTTGTCACTGAGTGCCATCAAATCGCTCAAGGCCGTGGCCTGTTGCGTCGTCAATGACGCACCGAAGCGCT
>JBIIYT010000227.1:0-4521 GCA_044346675.1 Rhodoferax sp.
CGGCAATGTTATCGTTTGCGTGAAAACGTTTGCGCGCAAGCGCCAAACGCTCACGAATCTTGACGGAAACGGGGACTCCTTCGTCAACTTCAGGTGTACTCATGGCTTGCTGCTTTTTCATTAACATCTATTTATAGTAACAGTCTTTTTGTAATAGGGTTATTGAGCAAAATCCATTGCAAAACAAGCTTCTTTAGCTACATATTTAATAGCGTCTTCCAATTAATAACAAGCCCAGACGCATCAATCCATAAGCCAGCTGGTCTAGCAAGCGCTGGCGCAGTGGACGGTTGACATAGGCTTCTCGGTTGAGCAACACCCCGTGACTGTCGATAGCTGCCTGCACCCGCACACGCAAAGTCTGGGCAAACGAGGCATCTTCCAACACAATGTTCGCCTCACGGGCAAGCAGCAAACTCAAAGGCTCCAAATTGGAGGAACCCACCGTAGCCCATTCAGCGTCAATGACCGCCACTTTGGCATGCAAAAAGCCGTGCCCATACTCATAAATTTCTACGCCGGAAGCCAAGAGCGAGCCATACACCGGGCGCGATGCATGAAACTGCATGAAGTACTCGTAGCGCCCCTGCAAGAGCAAGCGCACCCGCACCCCCCTGCGAGCCGCCAAAATAAGGGCTCGGCTCAATTTTCGGCCCGGCAAAAAATAGGCATTGGCAATGAGAACCTCATGGCGGGCATCTGCAATGGCTTTGCGGTAGGTGCGCTCAATGCGGCTGCGGTTGTGCACGTTGTCGCGCAGCACCAGTGCCGCCATGGCACCGGACTTGGATGCGCCCTGCTCTAAAGCCACTTGTGCGCACTGTAGCGAAGGTGGCGCGGGCACAGACCTTAAGGAATCGCGCAAGGCTTCACCAGCCACCTGCAACTGCAATCTTTGGAGCCGATGTTTGGCTTGCAAGCGCGCCCAAAGCTGGGTCAGTGTTGCCTGCATATCAGCGACCAAGGGGCCCGCTATCTGCACCGCAAAGTCAAAGCGGGGCGATTCCTGGGCACCGTGGTTGAGGTCCACCAAATCGTCTTGGATATTGATGCCACCGCAAAATCCTAGCGTGCCATCCACCACACACAGTTTGCGATGCAAGCGTCGCCAACGCACCGGAATCAACACCCCCAAATACCCCAAAGGGGAATACACGAACCACTGCACACCAGCCGCCCTGAAACGCAGCACCCATTCACGTGGAATGTCGGGGGTGCCAATGTCGTCCATCACCACATACACCGCTACACCACGCTGCGCAGCCCGCACTAAAGCATGGGCCACTTGCTCGCCTGAGGCGTCAAAGTGAAAGGTGTAGGTTTCTAGCCGAACTTCGCGTCGACTAGCATCAATCGCGCCGATCAGGGCTGGGAAAAAAGCCGCTCCCTGCTCTAGCAGCACGACATCATGACCACCCGTCAATTGCGCCATCATGCGAGCGGCTCCGATGGCAAGTCAAATTCGGCAATCAAAGGCAGATGGTCGGACATGCGCCCCCAAATGCGCCCGCGCGGCACCAGCACTCCCGTGGGCTGCAATCCACGGGCATACACATAGTCCAACTGCACCAAGGGCAACCGGGATGGGAACGTAGGCGCGTGGGCGTTCGCAAAAGCACGCAAGCCAAACTGCGCCAAGCGATTGCGCACCGCACTGCCCCAGTCGTTAAAGTCCCCCGCCACCAGCAAGGGCGCATCGGCTGCGATTTCTCGGTTGATATAGCGCTGCAACTGCTCGACCTGGCGAATGCGGCTGGAGCGAATCAGCCCCAAGTGCACTACCAGTACATGCAAGGTACGCTCATAAATGCGTACCTCAGAGTGTAAAAATCCACGCTGCTCAAAGCGGTGATCTGACATGTCTTCATGCTGGTGCGACAGCACAGGCCAACGCGAGAGCATGGCGTTGCCATGCTCACCGTGGCGCGTAATCGCATTGGTGCGGTACACCACCTCGTAGCCTTCGGGCGCCAAAAAATCTGCTTGTGGCATATCGGGCCAACGCGGGAAGAACTCGGCCTCTTTGCGGTGCACTTTGCGCACCTCTTGCAAGCACACGATGTCCGCATCCAGCTGCTCTATGGCGTGGCCCAAATTATGAATTTCAAGCCTACGCCGCGGCCCCAAGCCTTGCACACCTTTATGAATGTTGTACGTTGCCACACGAATCATCGCCATGGCGTCACTCCTAAAGCGCCTGCCGCACTGGAGGCAAAACGCGGAAGCTGCAAAATAGCCTCGGCATTGGAGGGAGAAAAACACCCCTGCGCCGCATCCAAATAAGGCAGCCATTGAAACTGCGTATGCTCTCGCGGATTGAGGCACACCGATGTGCCCGCAGGCACCCTCAAGCCAAACACCCGCTCCACGTTGTGCGTCACTCCCGGCGCGTAGCGGTGTAGCCAGCGGGGGTAAATGGAGTAAACATTTTCTAGCTGCCAGTCCTGCAAGCCCAAGTGCAACGGGCTGCTGGGACCACATTCAATGCCGGTTTCCTCTGCTACCTCACGCACCGCAGTCTGGGCAAACTCTTCGCGCTCGTCATCTTTGCTGCCTGTCACCGACTGCCAAAACACTTCTCCCGGGGCATCTGCGCGCCGTATCAACAATACATCCAGAGCGGGCGTATAAATGACAACCAGTACCGATTGTGGAATTTTGTAGGGTTTGGACATAAAAAAAGGGCGCATGCAAAGCGCCCTTTCATTGTGCACCAGCCCGTATTGGCTGGGCAGGCCCACTTAGTGCGTTTTTGCCGCCTCCGGAGTACGTAGGCGAATATGCAATTCGCGCAATTGCTTCTCGTCCACGGGGCTTGGGGCTTGGGTCAGCAAGCACTGGGCACGCTGAGTTTTAGGGAAGGCAATCACGTCGCGAATCGACTCTGCACCCGTCATTAGCGTCACGATACGGTCTAGACCAAAGGCCAAACCGCCGTGCGGTGGCGCACCGTATTGCAATGCGTCGAGCAAGAAGCCAAATTTGAGTTGCGCTTCTTCAGGCGTGATCTTGAGTGCATCAAACACTTTTTGCTGCACATCGGCACGGTGGATACGCACTGAACCACCGCCCATTTCCCAGCCATTGAGCACCATGTCGTAGCCCTTGGAGATGCATTTCTCCGGGGCCGTGACCATCCAGTCTTCATGGCCGTCTTTGGGCGCAGTGAAGGGGTGGTGGGTAGCGGTGTAGCGCTGGGCTTCGTCGTCGTACTCGAACATGGGGAAGTCCACCACCCACATAGGGCGCCAGCCTTTTTCGAACAAACCGTTCTTTTTGCCAAACTCGCTGTGGCCAATTTTGATACGCAGGGCGCCAATGGCGTCGTTGACGATCTTGGCCTTGTCTGCACCAAAGAAAATCAAGTCGCCATTTTGTGCACCGGTGCGCTCTAACACCGCTTGGAGCGCCTTGTCGTGGATGTTCTTCACGATGGGGCTCTGCAAGCCCGGCCACCGTGAGGGGCCCTCTGAGTCTGGGCCCTTGGACACGTCATTGACGCGAATGTAGGCCAAGCCCTTAGCGCCGTAAATTTTCACGAACTCGGTGTACGCGTCGATCTCGCCACGGCTGATGCCGCCGCCTTCCACCGAGCCACCGGGCACACGCAATGCCACCACGCGGCCACCCTTCATGGTGGCGGCACCGGAGAACACTTTGAAGTCCACATCGGCCATGACGTCAGTCACTTCAGCAAACTGAAGCTTCACGCGCAAATCGGGTTTGTCGGAGCCATACAGGTGCATGGCATCTTGGTAGCTCATGACCGGGAACTCGCCCAAATCCACACCAATAGTGTTCTTGAATACGGTACTGATCATGCCCTGGAACATGTCGCGAATTTCTTCCTCGCTCAAGAACGAGGTTTCAATATCGATCTGGGTGAATTCGGGTTGGCGGTCAGCGCGCAAGTCTTCGTCACGGAAGCACTTGGTGATTTGGTAATAGCGGTCGAACCCTGCCACCATCAGCAACTGCTTGAACAACTGGGGCGACTGGGGCAACGCGAAGAACTGGCCGTCGTGCACGCGGCTGGGCACCAGATAGTCGCGCGCACCTTCGGGTGTGCTCTTGGTGAGCATGGGGGTTTCAATGTCCACGAAACCGTTGGCATCTAAAAACTTGCGCACTTCCATGGACACGCGGTAACGCAGCATGAGGTTGTTTTGCATGTACGGACGGCGCAGGTCCAGCACGCGGTGGGTCAGGCGGGTGGTTTCCGACAGGTTGTCGTCGTCCAACTGGAAGGGAGGGGTCACCGAGGGGTTGAGCACCACCAACTCATGGCACAGCACTTCAATCTTGCCGCTCTTGAGGTTGTCATTGACGGTGCCTTCAGGGCGGGCGCGCACCAAACCTTTGATCTGAACGCAAAACTCGTTACGCAAGCCTTCGGCGGCAGCAAACATGTCGGGGCGATCTGGGTCGCACACCACTTGGACATAGCCTTCGCGGTCACGCAAGTCCACAAAAATCACACCCCCGTGGTCACGGCGACGGTTGACCCAACCACACAAGGAA
>JBIIYT010000228.1:0-4511 GCA_044346675.1 Rhodoferax sp.
CATCTGCAAAGAAGAAAATCCGAAGAGAAAACCGATTAGGATTACCGTGCTTTCCCGAGCACATCCACCCAGCTATGGCTCCACTTATCTTTCGGGAAAAGCTGTTCAAACAAACCGGGCCACTTCTGCCCGCCTTTGTAAATAAGTTTGATTTTGCAAGGTTATTCTCGGTTCAAAGACTAGAATTCTTCAATCTACTCGCCCGCATCAAATATGAACATTAGCCTATACACCTTTGGTTATGAAGGTCTAACTATTGAAGAGTTCATCATTCGGCTGATGGCTGCAAAGGTCAAAACAGTTGTTGATGTACGCGAACTTCCCCTCTCACGTAAAAAGGGTTTTTCCAAGAACTCGCTCAGTGCAGCGCTTTCCGAACAAGGTATAGCTTATCTGCATGCACCTGCATTGGGCTGTCCCAAGCCAGTTCGCAATCAATATAAGGCGGATGGCAACTGGCGGACGTACACCAGAGACTTTTTGGCTTACGTTGCTACGCAAGAAGCCCCCATACAGGAGTTGGTGAAAATTTCTCGCGCCACAACAGCCTGTCTGGTTTGTTTTGAGGCCGATTTTTCAATGTGCCATCGGACTTTTGTAGCCCGCGCTGCGCGCCAGCATGGCGGACCTACAGTCATGCATTTGACAGCTAAAACAGCCCTGCCTGATTTGGGTTTACAGCAGGCGGCTTAGGCGGATAGATTAAGCTGATGAGAAGCCATTGCCCTGGAAAGCGGTGAATGGTTCCCAGCAAAAATTGCAAGTCTTTGCTGGGGAGTTCCTGTTCTAGCTTGGCACGAAAAGGTGCTTCCCAAGCGTCACCGTGCTGTCGGCAAACAGATCTGAAAAGCGCACCGACTTCCCAGTCCACTAATTTGTGTTTGTAGGCAAATGTTTGACCATCTACGTCGCATTCATAGCGGTAGTGAAAATCAAACGGCAGCTTCTCTAGCAACCGAATTTGTTTTCCTTCTTCCACTTCGTCAAAGAGTTCTGATTGTTGTTGAAGCCGCAATAGTTTCTCTTTTTCTTCATCAGTCCAAGTTGGGTTATCCGCTTGCTTAATGTCCAGCCCCACGATGCGGGTAGGACGCAAGCGAGCCAATGTGATGCCATGGTCTATCCGTGCTTTTTCAACTGCAGCGAAGTCTGAAAACAGTGGGAGCTTGGCAAGCAGTTCCGATCGGATGGGCCAGCCAGCCTTTCCACTGGGGAGCGGTTCTGCATCGCATTCAATGGTGTCAACAAAAATGCGGTGACTTTCAGGCCTATGATCATCGCGTGCTTTTTCAACACGCGCAGTTATCCACTGCCATTTTTTGAACTGCTGATCGTCGGCAACAAGTCGAAATGGAACTGGATAGAGACGAATAAACCTTCCATCGGCAGTCATCCCTGCTACGCAAGATGTCTCGGCGTACTTCGCACTGGGCGAAGGGTAGGTCTTGCAAAGTATGAGTATTCGTTCCGTAAACGATGCCATGTCTTCCCCCCTTTTGAAGTGTCTTAGTCAACGATTTATAGCGAACATCTGAAGTGTCCTTTTGACTGAATCCAATGACTCCATTTTAGCCTTTCTTTGCTTCTATTTTTATAGCTGATAGCACAATATACATAAGCGCTAGAAGTCAGTTTATCGATCAAAAGTGGACTGAATTTAGCCTCGCCTCGGATATCGATACAGGACATATAGCGCAATACAGTTTGTGACACTTGGAAGCGCACGTCGTCTTCTTGCGAACAAAGAGTTAGCAGTTGACAAGTTCGGCCGCTATGCTGTGATCTTTTTCACCCCACCCCGGGCCCCCATGCAACTCGGCTACACCATCCTCTACGTCCCAGACGTACCCGCCACGCTCAAGTTTTACGAAGCCGCCTTTGGCCTGGCCACGCGCTTTCTGCATGAAGGCGGAGACTACGGCGAGCTGGAAACAGGCAGCACAGCGCTAGCGTTCTCCAGCCATAGCCTGATGCGGCAGCTAGGCAAAAACCCGCAGGCTGCCAGCCCCGCAGCGCCTTGCTTTGAAATTGCACTCTGCACCCCCGATGTAGCCGCTGCGCTTGCCCGCGCCGTGGCCGCCGGGGCCGCGCCCATGCGCCCGGTGGAGGTGATGCCCTGGGGCCAGACGATTGCCTATGTGGCCGACATCAATGGCTTTTTGGTGGAGCTGTGCACGCCCATGGGCTAGCCACCTATTTCACCCATTTGTGCCGCCAGCACAGCCCGCGTGGCTTCATCCGCTGGGAACACATGCTCCACCCGCAGGGAAGCCAATGTGATGTCTTGCGGTGTGCCGAAGGTGGAAAACATGCTGAAGAAGGCCAGCTCCCCATGCCGGGTGGCAAAGCGGGTGGTGAGCACAGGGGCCATTTGGCGCGGCCAGGGCTTTAGCACGCGCTTGCCCAAGCGCTGCTGCATGTGCTGCGCCAGCTGCTCTACGCGGGGCAATATGTCGGGCACTACGCTGGCGTCGTCTCGCAAGTGGGCTAGCAGGGCGGGGGCCACTTCTTCCAGGTTGGAGATGTGTTGCAGCATGCCCTGCGGGTGCAGCATGGCGTCTAGCATGCTGATGGGGTGGCCCTCTGGCAAGTCGGCCAGCCAGGGCATGAGGGTGGTGGCCAGCCACTGTGCGCCGCGGTTCATTTGCAACACGTTCCATGCGGCGTCCATCACCATGGCGGGCATGGGGTCGTGCGCTTGCAGCAGGCGGCCCAGTGCGTCGCGCACCGGGGCCAGCACGGCGTCTGCCAGTTCGCTGCCCCGGTACACGGGGGCAAAGCCTGCCTGCTGCAGGGCCACGTTGCGCAGCGCCAGCGGGGCTTGCAGTTCGTGCAGCCAGCTCAGCAGCAGTTCGCGGCTAGGCTGCGAGCGGCCACTTTCCACAAAGCTCACATGCCGCTGGCTTACGCCCATGCGCAGGGCCAGCTCGAGCTGACTCAGGCGTTTGGACTTGCGCGCGGTTTGCAATGTGGTTTGCAGGCTCTCTGGAAGGCTGGTGGTGCTGGTTTGCATGGGGCAATTGAATCACAGCGCTGCGCGTTGGCAATTACCTGCCACGTAATTGCGGCAACACGCGTGGCTGCGCACACTTGCGGGGTCTGCGTTGTATGCAGATGCTTCTACACACAAGGAATTTTTATGAACAAACCTCTGTTGATCTGCGTGCTTGTTGTTTTTGGTGCCCTCACCGGCTACACGGTGGAGCACTACGGCGGGCTGTTTGCCTGGCTGGCGTTTTACACACGCGACCCGGCCAGCTGGCAAATATTTGCAGACTTGGTCATCAGCTTGAGTTTGCTGCTGGTCTTCATAAGGCGCGACGCGCAAGCCACCGGCCGCCCGTTTTGGCCATGGGCTGTTTTTAGCCTCACTGCGGGGTCGTTTGGCCCGCTGTTGTATTTCATCACGACCAAAAAGCGTGTGGAGTGGTGAGCTGCTGAGCTACATCTGGCAGCGCCCTGCGCCCAAGCCTTAAACACGCGCGTTCACAAACCGAAAGGTCAAATTCACCCGCGTGCGCCCCAGCAGCGCGTGCTGCCCATCGGCCAGTGGTGCCACGCCATGAAAGGCCAAGCGCGATGGCCCACCCCACACCACTACGTCCCCATGCACCAGCCGGTAGCGTTGCGGGCGGTCTGTGCGCTTTAGCGTGCCAAACAAAAACACTGCGGGCAAGCCCAGCGACACGGACACGATGGGAGCGGAGAAGTCTTTCTCGTCTTTGTCTTGGTGTAGCGACATCTTGGCCCCGGGCACATACACGTTCACCAAGCACGCGTTGGGCACAAAGTGCGCGTAGCCCGCAAGCGCGGCGGCGCGCTGGGCCAAACTCTGCAAGCCCTCGGGCATAGCAGGCCAGGGCTGGCCCGACAGTGGGTCGTGTGCGCTGTAGCGGTAGCCGCGCGCATCAGACACCCAGCCCAACGCCCCGCAGCTGGTGGTGCGCACCGACATGGTGTGCCCGCCGGGGGTTTGCATTTGGCGCAAGGGGGCTTGGGCGATGACGGCTTCTACGGCCTGCAGTAGCGCCACATCCCCCTCACGCGCCAAGCCGTGTAGCAGCACCGCACCGGGGCCTAAGGGCGTGGGTGCAGCGTCGGCTGGTGGGGGCAGGTCGTCAAACAAGTCCATAGCTTGCTGATCTTACGGCGGCTTGCCTTGCTGGGTGCGTGTTCATGCCGCAAGCGATACTTGTGACTTGCGGCATGAATTCCTCATGCGCGTGTGCATCATGGGGCTGACGTGAATTCTGCAAGTGCCAGTGTGTTTGACGAGGCGTACTACCAGCGCTACTACTTCAACAAAAAAACCAGTGTGGTGGAGCCCGCCCACGTAGACAGCCTGGGCGCTTTTGTATGCAGCTACTTGCACTACCTGCGCGTGCCGGTGCGCCGCGTGCTGGACGTGGGCTGCGGCATAGGCCTATGGCGCGCGGTGATAGCGCGGCACTTCCCCCAAGCCAGCTTTCATGGCGTGGAGTACAGCCCCTACCTGTGCCAGCGCTTTGGCT
>JBIIYT010000229.1:0-4490 GCA_044346675.1 Rhodoferax sp.
CCAAGGCTTACAACAAGCTAGAGGCTGCCGGCCTGCCAGTGTTCTCAGACCCCGTGAAAAAGAAAGATGTCACCGTCACCCGCGTGCGCGTAGGCCCCTTCGCCACACAGGCCAAGGCCGCTGCTGCAGCTAAGAAGATCCGCGCACTCAAACTTGATGCAGTGATTTTTAAGCACTAAACCCTGCCGCGCGCCAAGGCCCATCCACCGCAATGGCGCAATGGGTGGGCTAGGTATTTATCCTAGTGTTGCAAGTAGTCTGCAGGGCTACACTGAAGATGCATTGTCCAATGACATGTGTGACCACATTGGGGTAGCCACGCCGCTTTTTTCCGAATAAAGGCAATCATGAAAAAGCTCCTACTAGCAACAGCCTTTCTAGCTGCGTTTGCTTACTCAGCCCATGCGCAAACCACTGACACGCTTAGCAAAATAAAAGCCAGCGGAACCGTGCTCATGGGGGTGCGTGAAGACGGTGGGGGGCTCTCCTATGCACTGGGTGGTGGCAAATATGGTGGCTTTCATGTCGAAATCTGCCAACGCATCGTCAAGTCTTTAGAGAAAACGGTGGGGAAGAAACTTCAGATTAAGTACGTACCCGTCAACGGTACGAGCCGAATACCCGAGACCATCAAAGGCAAGGTGGACTTGGAATGCGGTGTCACCACCAACAACGCTACGCGCCAAAGGGATGTGGCTTTTGTGGTGACCACATTTGTAGAAGAGGTGCGCGTGGTGGTGCGTGCCGACTCTGGCATCAACTCCGTTTTAGATTTGAACGGAAAAACGCTCGCCACCTCCACTGGCACCACCTCCATCACCTTGATCCGCAAACAGCAGCGCGCCAGCAATATGGACATTAAAGAAGCAGTCTCTGCAACTGATGCTGAGGCCTTTGCATCACTGGAAGCGGGGCGGGCCGACGCCTATGTGTGATGGACTCACAAATCATTGCTGGCTTTATTGCAAACGCCAAAAACCCATCGGCTTTTAAAGTTTTGGGTGATGTGCTTTCGGTAGAGCCCATCGCCATCATGATGCGCAAAGACGACCCGACCTTCAAAAAAGTGGCAGACACTACGGTCAGCGAATTGGTGAAGTCCGGAGAAATAGCCAAGTTGTATGACAAGTGGTTTGTTCAACCCGCACCCCCTAAGAAAGTCAAACTTGGCTTGGCCGCGAGTGCCAATACCAAAGCCGCTTGGGCTAACTTGAACGACAAGCCAGCTGAAGACTACGCGGTCAAGTAAGGCTTGTTCGCTAAGCCTACCGGCCTTGAGTCGGCGGCTCTAAGCAAACACGTTGAGCTTGGCGGCGACGTTTTGCAAGCTGCGCAAGCTATCTGAAAAGAAGCCGGCGCTTTTGCTGCCGCTGTCAGCACCTTGCTCCTTCAAGAGCGCAATGCCTTCCTGAAAATCACGCATCGCCGTCACGGCAGAGCTTACAAATTCAGGCGCTTGCGGGCTGGGCTGCTCTTTCGGTGCAGCCAGCAACACGCCGTCTTTGCTAAGCGTGATTTTGGTGAAAACCCCTTTGTCTTTGCCCAACGCGAGCTGGTTTTCCAGCGTCATGTTGCTCAGGTCTATTTTTGCTGCAGCTGCGTTGGCACTGTGGGTGCCAGCCTTGGTGTAGAGCGCATGCTCTGGGCGAGTAGCACCAGGGGTAGATAGCTTGAGTACCACGCCCTGGGGCGCAGCGGTCTCAGTCTGCACCTCAGCCACAGGCGCGCCGCGCACTGGGGCGGCTGCACCAGGTACACCGGGCAGCAGCGTTTGCGCAGATTTTTCAGCATCACCCTGCCCCCCTGCGGGAGGAAACAGGGTGGAATTGGGAGCGGTATGGGTACGGTTGACTTGCATGGCAAATCCCCTCTATGCAAAAGCGGATACCCCAAGTGTGGCCGTATGCCAAAAATGTCTTGCAAAAAATAAAGGGGGATAAACCGGGTATTTGTCCGTGTTACTTGCCCGCCCGTGCCCCCCACAGCTGGGCCAAACGATCATCGCGCCCGCAGCGGCTGCGGTAGTACTTGTAGCGAATGGGGTTCTTCAAGTAATAGTCTTGGTGGTATTCCTCAGCCGGGTAAAACACGGTGCTCATCACTATCTCGGTCACGATAGCCTCCTTAAAAGGCTTGGACTTTTCCAAGGCCACCTTAGACGCTTGGGCAACAGCCAGCTGCTCGGCGTTTTGCGCAAATATTGCGGTGCGGTAGGGCGAGCCACGGTCACAAAACTGCTGGTCTTTCACCGTGGGATCTATGGTGCGCCAGAAGTATTCCACCAGTCGGGCGTAGCTCACTCGTTGAGGGTCAAACACCACCTCCACCGCCTCGGCGTGGCCCGTGCTGTGGCTAGACACTTGCTCATACGTGGGGTTGGCCGTTTTGCCGCCGATGTAGCCCGACGTGGTGGAGAGCACGCCCGGTATCTTGTCAAAGTCGGACTCCACACACCAAAAGCACCCGCCCGCAAAGATGGCTTTGGCGGTGAGGACATTGCTTTGGGCATTTACTTGCGCACACGCCAGCAGTGCCATGCCTGCCAAAGCCGCCGCACGCAATGCGCGTGCTAGGGTAAACATAGGGTTCATCGTATTCATGCAGCACCTACAAAGTTAAGCGCAACACCATTATTGCAATAGCGTTTGCCCGTGGGCGCGGGGCCATCGTTAAACACATGGCCGTGGTGCCCTTCGCAGCGGGCGCAGTGGTACTCGGTGCGGGGCAGTATGGCTTTGTAATCAGTCTTGGTGCGCAGCGCGCCGGGCAGGTGCGTGAAAAAGCTGGGCCAGCCGGTGCCGCTGTCAAACTTCATGTCGTGGGTAAACAGCGGTAAATCGCAGCCCGCGCAGTGGTAGGTGCCCTTGCGCTTCTCAAGGTTCAAAGGGCTGGTGTGGGGCCGCTCGGTGCCCTCTTTGCGCAGCACGTCAAACTGTACGGCCGATAGGCGCTTTTTCCATTCCGCTTCGCTCAGGCGCAGGGGCTGTATGGCGGACGATGCAGAAGATGCGGCCGTAGCTGTGGTTTTGGGGGCGCTGTCAGATGCGGCGGTGGCAGCGTGGGCCAGCCCCAAGCCGCCTATCCACGCCAATAGGTCTCGTCGAATCATGGTGGCTCTCTCCGGTAGTTGCGTCATGGCCATTGGTCGGGCCATGGGGGCAATTCTTACGAGTTCCAGAGAAATTGCATGGGGTGGGTAGCTAAGACCTTATTTCAGCGCACCAGCGCCCGCCACACGACACGCAGTAAAACTACCGGAAGCGCCAAGCACCAAAGAATGAAAACTTCTTGGAGCCAGCTCCAGGATGTCCAACTGCTGTTGTAACAATCACCGCTCGACGGACAGCCTGCAGAGATACGAAGCCACTTTATGCCGAACCACAGCACGAAGCCAACAAGGAAATACAGCACCAGCCAACAAATTGCTATTCTTTTATGTGACATGAAAAGCCTAACGTGAAACCAACCGGCACTAAACACTCCACGCCCTGCAAAGCACCTACACCCTAGGCACTAACCTCTTTATAGGCCCAGCCAATCCAAGGCAGCAGCGCCTGCAGATCAGCCTGCTCCACCGTTGCACCGCACCAAATGCGTAGGCCAGCGGGGGCGTCTTTGTAAGCGCCTATGTCGTAGGCCACGCCTTGTTCCTCTAACAACTTAATTGCTTTCTTCACTTGCTCATCGCTCAGCTTCAAGGTCATGCACACGCTGGTGTTGGATAGCGTGGCGGGGTCTTTCGCTAAGAAAGAGATCCAGTCGTTGGCGGTCACAAAGTCGGCAATGACTTTCAAGTTAGCCTCGCTGCGCGCCATGGTGGCTTGCACTCCGCCTATGCGGTCTACCCAAGCCAGTGCGTCCAAATAGTCTGCCACACACAGCATGGAGGGCGTGTTGATGGTGTCGCCCTGAAAGAGGCCCTCAAGCAGTTTGCCGCCCGCCGTCATGCGGAAAATCTTGGGCATGGGCCAGGGGGGTGAGTAGCTCTCTAGCCGCGCTACGGCGCGTGGGCCCAAGATGAGCATGCCGTGGGCACCCTCGCCGCCTAGCACTTTTTGCCAAGAAAAAGTCACCACGTCGAGCTTGTCCCACGGCAAGTCCATGGCAAACACGGCCGACGTCGCGTCGCAAATGGTCAGCCCCGCGCGGTCTGCAGGTATCCAGTCGCCGTTGGGCACTTTCACGCCCGAGGTGGTGCCGTTCCAGGTGAAGACCACATCGTTGTCAAAATTTACTTTTGATAAATCAACAATTTCACCATAGGGCGCTTGCAGTTGGGTAACGTTTGGCAACTTGAGTTGTTGCACGATGTCGGTCACCCAAGTGGCGCCAAACGTCTCCCACGCCAGCACATCCACACCCCGTGGGCCTAAGAGCGACCACATGGCCATTTCCACCGCGCCGGTGTCTGACGCGGGCACCACCGCCACACGGTAGCCTGCGGGCAAGCCCAATATGCGAGCCGTCTCAGAGCATGCCAAGCCCAGCGC
>JBIIYT010000230.1:0-4442 GCA_044346675.1 Rhodoferax sp.
CCGGGGCCTTGAGCCCCCTAAAGAGTCGTTCAAGACCAGGACGTTGATAGGTCAGGTGTGGAAGCGCAGTAATGCGTTAAGCTAACTGATACTAATTGCTCGTGCGGCTTGACCCTATAACTTTGATTCACTGTAAAGGTGACTTCAAGGAAGTTATGCCAAGTTGACGCATTCAAAAATCCTGTCTGCAAGCAGTTGCACACAGGTTCGTTAAATCGATGAAGCTGATTAGCTCTATAAATTGGTTGTCTTGACTGGGTAACACCAAATCAAGATGACAAAAAGTTATGCCTGACGACCATAGCGAGGTGGTACCACTCCTTCCCATCCCGAACAGGACAGTGAAACGCCTCTGCGCCAATGATAGTGCGGATTCCCGTGTGAAAGTAGGACATCGTCAGGCTATTTATCCGAAAACGCCTCAGTGAAAACTGGGGCGTTTTTTTTCGTCTGAAATTACGTGTTGGGTGGTGCAAATCCGCTATCCTTAATGCTCCGCAACAATGGCAGCTATTGCCCGTTTAACAGTGTCAGATCCACACCCCGCGCGCCTGCTCGACAAGGAGGATAAGCGCACTTTTCTGCAAAAGTTGGCTGAGTTCATTCATCCTGGCCCAGACTCCACCGCGGAGCTTATTGAGGCTTTGGCGGATGCAGAAGACAACAAGATAATTGGGTCGGAATCACGCGCTATGCTGGAAGGGGTGATTCGCATGGCTGATATGGCCGCAGGTGACGTGATGGTGCCGGCCACTCGAATGGATCTGGTAGACATTCGTGCTCCCTTCGACGATCTGTTAAATACGGTTATCGACACAGCTCATTCGCGCTTTCCGGTATTTGACGGTGAGCGAGAGAATATTGTTGGCATTCTCATGGCCAAAGATTTGTTGAAACTGCAGCGTGCTCCTGAGTTCAACGTGCGAGCATTGTTGCGTCCTGCTGTATTTGTCCCTGAAACTAAAGGGCTTAATGATTTGCTGCGCGAATTTCGTGGCAACCGGAATCACCTAGCGATAGTCATCGACGAGTTCGGGCGTGTAGCTGGTTTGATCACGATTGAAGATGTGCTTGAGCAAATTGTGGGAGAGATTGAGGACGAGTTTGATATTGCTGAGGATGAAGGCGATGTTTTTGGGCTTCCAGATAAGACGTACCGCGTCAGTGGCGACACTCCTATCGAACGCGTCAATGACGCTTTCTCGGTAAGCCTAAAAGACTCAGATCCACAAGACCAGTTTGACACCATTGGTGGACTCATCGCGCACGATATGGGTCATGTCCCGAAACGGGGGGAGAAGCACACTCTAGGTGGACTGAACTTTGTAGTCTTGCATACCAAAGGCGGAGCCGTGAAGTGGTTCAAGGTCGCTCCAGTGACACGCCAGACAGCGGCTTCCGACGAGACCACCCATACTTGATGCGAAGTACGCAAGCCAAGCCCCCACAGTCAGCGAAGCTTGGGTTTTGGAGTGGGCTTATCGTTTTGAGCGCACTCGCAACTGCGGCAAGTACGGCTTGGCCATTCGATTTTTTACTACCGCTGGGCCGACCCGTATGGTGGTTGCAATTCCTGGGCTTGGGTGCATTTTGCGCTGTGTTAAATCGCTGTAACGGTGCTCGGCAAGCGGCCCAAGCCGGGTTCCTATTTGCTACGGTTTGGCTGTGTGCCACCTTTTGGTGGTTGTATGTGGCAATGCACACGTATGCCGGGTTGAATGGATTGATCGCAGCAGTGGCGGTTGTCCTTTTGGCGGCAGCTCTGGCCATTTACTACGGGCTAGTGTGTGCAGCGTACGTGTACTTGGGAGAACGTAACCCAGCGCTTGCAAGTGTAGTATTTGCAGCATTGTGGACTTTTGCCGAGATGGCAAGGGGTATCTGGCTCACTGGTTTTGGATGGGGGGCAATAGGTTACGCCCACATCGACGGGCCGTTGGGCTGGTACATACCTTGGGTCGGTGCCTACGGCGTTGCCGCGCTAGCTGCTTTGCTCGCCATGTCTTTCAGCTTGGTGAAACGGCGTAGCAAGACCAGCCTGGCTGCAATAGCAATGGTGTTGGCAATCCCATATGTCTTACCTGCCTCGTTTAACGACTGGACCGAGTCGACCGGCGAAATGTCGGTAACTTTGCTACAAGGCAATATTCCTCAGGATGAAAAGTTTCAAACCGGAAGTGGCGTCCCCATTGCCTTGCAATGGTATGCCGAACAACTACTGGCGAGCACCACAGACGTGGTGGTAACACCAGAAACCGCTATTCCCGTGCTACCGCAGCAGTTGCCAAACAGCTACTGGCAGCCCATGCAAGAGCATTTCGCCAAAGACGGGCGAGCCGCACTTATCGGTCTGCCACTGGGCAGTCGCACCGAGGGGTTCTCCAATTCTGTTCTAGGCATAGCAGCGGGTCAGACCACCCCGTGGCGCTATGACAAGCACCACTTGGTGCCGTTTGGCGAGTTCATCCCCCCCATGTTCAAGTGGTTTACCGCTATGATGAACATCCCCTTGGGCGACTTCAACCGAGGGGTAGTTGGGCAAGCGTCATTTGCAACGGCTCGGCAGCGACTAGCCGTAAACATTTGCTACGAAGATCTCTTCGGTGAAGAGCTTGGCACCAGGTTTGCCGACGACGCCTCCGCCCCCACCATTTTTGTCAATGTAAGCAACATAGCGTGGTTTGGGGATACCCTCGCGATAGACCAACACTTGCAGATATCGCGTATGCGCGTGTTGGAGTTCCAGCGGCCCTTTGTGCGTGCTACCAATACGGGTTCCACCGCGATCCTGGATCACCGCGCACAAGTGGTAGATGAACTACCCCGTCACACAAGAGGCGTGCTAATAGGCCAAGTGCAGGGGCGCAATGGGACCACCCCCTACGCTTGGTGGGTGTCGCGCGCCGGGCTGTGGCCGCTGTGGCTTGGAATCTTGGCAGCGGTAGCCTGGGCGTGGCAACGTCGGCGCGTACGCATGCGCTTGGCCAACTAGTGTTGCTTAAAACAGGTCCGACGTCCCCGTAAAATAGCCGTTTGTTACATCGCCAGCGCTTGCGCTGCGTCACCTGCCAAATCATGCTCACATTTCAGCAAATCATTTTGAAACTACAGTCCTATTGGGCTGAGCAAGGCTGTGCACTGCTGCAGCCTTACGACATGGAGGTTGGCGCAGGCACCTCGCACACCGCTACGTTTTTGAGAGCGCTTGGTCCTGAGCCTTGGAAAGCTGCCTATGTGCAGCCCAGCCGCCGCCCCAAGGATGGCCGCTATGGCGAAAACCCCAACCGCCTGCAGCACTACTACCAATACCAAGTGGTGCTCAAACCCGCCCCCAGCAACATCCTGGAGCTGTACCTTGGCTCGCTGGAAGCGCTGGGTTTCGATCTCAAAAAGAACGACATCCGCTTTGTAGAAGACGACTGGGAAAACCCTACCTTGGGCGCATGGGGCTTGGGCTGGGAAGTTTGGCTCAACGGCATGGAGGTCACCCAGTTCACCTACTTTCAGCAGGTGGGCGGTATCGACTGCAAACCCATCACGGGCGAAATTACCTACGGCTTGGAGCGCCTGGCCATGTACCTGCAAGGCGTAGACAACGTCTACAACCTGCAGTGGATCGAAGGCCTTAGCTATGGCGACGTGTACAAACAAAACGAGGTGGAGCAGTCCACCTACAACTTTGAACACAGCGACGCCGACTTTTTATTCACCGCATTCACCGCGCATGAAAAGCAAGCGAAGCATTTGATGGAGCAGCAACTGGCACTGCCTGCGTATGAACAAGTGCTCAAGTGCGCCCACAGCTTTAATCTGCTGGATGCTCGTGGAGCCATTAGCGTGACCGAACGCGCCGCCTACATTGGCCGCATTCGCAACTTGGCGCGCAGCGTAGCGCAAAGCTATTTTGAGAGCCGCGAACGTTTGGGCTTTCCCATGGCTCCGCGCGAGTGGGTGGACCAGATGACTAAGAAGGCCGCGTGAGCGCATAGTGAGAATTGACATGACAACGAAAAACCTTCTGGTCGAACTGTTTGTAGAAGAATTGCCACCCAAGGCGCTTAAGAAATTGGGAGAGGCATTTGCCAGTGTGTTGGCCGAATCGCTGAAAGCCCAAGGACTGACGGCAATGGATGCGGTGGTTAAGCACTTTGCTTCGCCTCGACGCTTGGCGGTGCATGTGGCTTCTGTTGCCACGCAGGCGCAAGACAAAGCGGTATCTCAAAAGCTCATGCCGGTGGCGGTAGGCTTGGATGCTGCGGGCAAGGCCACGCCCGCATTGCTCAAAAAATTGCAAGCGCTGGGTGCAGACGCATCTGCTGTGGCGGGCCTCAAGCGCGCGCCTGATGGCAAGGCCGAGGCACTGTTTTATGACAGCACCGTCAAGGGCGCGACTCTGGCCGAGGGCCTGCAAAAAGCACTGCATGAGGCGATTGCCAAGCTGC
>JBIIYT010000291.1:0-3769 GCA_044346675.1 Rhodoferax sp.
AGCCCAAAGTCCAACCCTATTGGACCGACCGCATCCGCGATGCACTGCCCACCCGGGAGTATCTGGGAGCCCATCCTTGGCTTAAACCCGTGGCCTACCGGGTGCTAGACCCCAAGCTGTGGCGGCTACAGCACGAGGCCGTGGCGCGTGGTGTGGCGGTGGGCACGTTTTGGGCTTTTGTGATTCCGTTTGCGCAAATCGTGGCCGCTACCGCGCACTGCGTGTGGTGGCGCGCCAATATACCCGTGGCAGCTGGCATGACCATGGTGACCAATCCGGTTACCATTGGCTTTTGGCTGTGGCTGGCTTACCAGTTGGGCGTGTTGATTTTGGGTGAGCCCGCCGCCACCCTAGCGCCCCCGGCCACGGGGGTGTTGGCCTGGGTGGCTGAATTTGGCTGGCCTACCGTGCTGGGCATGGGGGTGTTTGCCGTGGGTGGAGCAGCGGCGGGCTACGTGCTGGTGAAGCTGATCTGGCGCGTGCGGGTATGGGCCAAACGGCGCCGACATTTATAAACAAAGGACATTTCATGCGCTCTGGCTATTTCACCTTGCACGCGGCCACTTTGCATGCCGCTGTGCTTATGGCTGGCGCTGCCTTGCTGGTGCACACCAGTGCCCAAGCGCAACAAAACCCTTTGCCGCTGTGGGAGGTAGGTGTGCTGGCGGCCGGGGCGTCTACGCCCGCTTACCCTGCGTCTAGCGAGCGCACATCGCGCGGCTTTTTGCTGCCCGCCGTCATTTACCG
Organism: Rhodoferax sp.; assembly: GCA_044346675.1. GTDB lineage: Bacteria > Pseudomonadota > Gammaproteobacteria > Burkholderiales > Burkholderiaceae_C > Allorhodoferax. The sequence goes on from JBIIYT010000291.1 coordinate 748, forward strand.
TGGGCAAGTGCTGCGGGCCGACCGCAATGGGGTGGGTGCGCGCCTGGTGAAGGCCGACAGCTATGAGTTTGACGTGGGATTTTCTGCGGCCTTGCCGGCCAACTCTAAGGACGTGCCCGCGCGCCAAGACATGCCCGACCTGGGCACCCTCATCGAGTTTGGCCCCCGGCTCAAAGCCACGCTCGCCCGCGGTGACGCAGGCCAGCGCTTGCGCCTAGAGCTACCGCTGCGCGCGGTGCTGGAATTTAACGGCGGTGTACGCGGCCAAGGCACGGTGTTTGAACCCGCTTTGGTGTACGAGCAGCGTGATATAGGCAATGGCTGGAGCCTGGGCACATCGGCCGGCCTGGTCTATGGCGACCAGCGCGTTAACCAGTATTTTTATGGCGTAGAGGCCCCCTACGCCACAGCCACGCGCGCGCAATACGACGCCCGGGCCGGGCTCATAGGGGCGCGGCTTGGGTTGTCCACCACCAAAAGCCTGAGTGCCGACTGGCGCTTGGCCGGGTTTGTGCGGTTTGAAAACTATGCCGTAGGCGCCAACCGCGACAGCCCGCTGCACGTGGCCTCTACCGGCACCTCTGTGGGTGTGGCGCTGATTTGGACGCTGGCCCGCTCTAGCGAGAAAGCCAAAGACTAGCCGCCCCGGCTAAAGATGTTTTGGTTATGTAGAACCAATTATTCAGTAGTTGTAGTTTTAATAAAGGGGTTTCAGAATCCATTTCATCTCAACTTTGTGATGAATGGAAAACCCCTCTATGACCGCTCGCCGCTCCTTTATTCAACTCGCAGCCAAAGCCTCGTTAGCAACTGTATTGGCCGCCGCCGCCTTCGGTGTCTCGGCCCAAAAAGCGGTTGAACTGCTCAATGTGTCGTACGACCCTACCCGTGAGCTGTACGCTGAGTACAACGCAGTGTTTGCCAAACACTGGAAGGCCAAAACCGGCCAAGACGTCACCATCAAACAAAGCCACGGCGGCTCTGGCAAACAGGCGCGCGGCATCATCGACGGGCTGGAGGCTGACGTAGCCACGTTGGCGCTGGCAGGCGACACCGATGCCTTGCACACCAACGGCGGCTGGATTCCCAAAGACTGGCAAAAGCGCTTACCTTTGGCATCTAGCCCCTACACATCCACCATCGTGCTGGTGGTGCGCCAAGGCAACCCCAAGGGCATCAAAGACTGGGATGACCTGATCAAACCCGGCGTTTCTGTCATTACCCCCAACCCCAAAACCTCGGGCGGTGCCCGCTGGAATTACCTTGCCGCGTGGGAGTTTGCCAAACGCAAACTGGGTAGCGACGCGCAGGCCAAAGAGTTTGTCGCCAAGCTGTATGCCAACGTGCCGGTGCTGGACACCGGAGCGCGCGGCTCCTCCATCACCTTCGCCCAGCGCAACCAGGGCGATGTATTTATCTCTTGGGAAAACGAAGCCTACTTGCTGGAAAAAGAGTTTGGCAACAAGGTGGACTTTGTGTACCCCTCTATCAGCATCTTGGCGCAGCCCGCTGTAACTGTGGTGGACAAAAACGTAGATAAAAAAGGCACCCGTGCCGTGGCCGAGGAATACCTCAAGCACCTGTACTCGGAAGAAGCGCAAGACATTATTGGCAAGCATTTCTACCGCCCCACCAGCGCCAAGGCCCAGGCCAAATACGCCAAACAGCTCCCCAAGCTCAAACTATTCACCATTGACGAAGCCTTTGGCGGCTGGGACAAAGCGGCTAAAGAGCACTTTGCTGATGGTGCAAGTTTTGATCAGATTTACACCAAGAAGTAAGCTAAGAAATAAGCCAACGCTGTCACACCCCAAGCCTGTGTAGGGAGAAAAATAATGAGTGTTCTATTAGTCGCTGGAAGTCCTTCAGAAAAGTCGCGTTCCGCGGCCTTGCTCGACGGTGTGCAAGAGCGCCTGCGCTTGCGCGGCGCGCGCACCGAACGGCTGCAGATTCGGGACCTGTCGCCGAAGGCCCTGATACTGGCCGACTTTGGCCACCCGAGTATCAGCGCCGCCACAGGGCGAGTTGCTGCGGCCGATGTGCTGGTGGTGGCGACACCGGTGTACAAGGCGGCTTACAGCGGCGTGTTGAAAGTGTTTTTAGACCTGCTGCCGCAAACCGCCTTAGAGGGCAAAACCGTGTTGCCACTGGCCACCGGCGGCAGCCCACACCACATGCTGGCGCTGGACTACGCACTGCGCCCCGTGCTGCAGTCCTTAGGTGCCAAGCACATCCTGCCAGGCATCTACGCCACCGATGCGCAAATTAGCCTCTCGGGCGAAGGTGTGTACCAGATCAGCGAAGACATTGGCGCCCGGCTAGACGCAGCGGTGCACACGCTGATTACCGAAACGCTGCGCCCCGTGCTGGGCACCCCGGGCAAGTTTGCCGCGGTGCCCTTCGCCCAAGTGCGATGTAGCGTGTAAACGCCCTCCATGCACCCGGCAAGGGCCGGGGCATTTCTCTTACTTTTCCAACCCATTTTTTTGAACCCCGCGCACGCGGCAAGGCCCGAGCCTTGCCCAACGCTAACCGAAAGACCTCACCATGACACACCACACTTTGTTTAATCGCCGTCAACTATTAGCCACCGCTGCCGCAGCCACTGCCTTGGTAGGCGCAGGCCACGCCAGCGCACAAGCCCTTAGCCCCAAAGCCGGGCAAGCAACACGCACCTTGCGCGTGGGTCACCAAAAAGGCTGGCTCTCCATCCTCAAGGGCCGTGGCACGCTAGAAAAAGAACTCGCCCCGCTGGGCGTGAATGTGACCTGGACCGAGTTCAACGCAGGCCCGGTGCAGCTGGAGGCGCTGAACGTGGGCGCTATCGACTTTGGTGATGTAGGCGAAGCGCCCCCCATATTTGCCCAGGCAGCAGGCGCGCCGCTGGTGTATGCCGGTGCTACCGTGCCCCGCCCCAAGCTGGAAGCGGTGATCGTGCCCAAAGATTCCCCCATTCGAAGCGTGGCCGACCTCAAAGGCAAACGCATTGCCTTTAACAAAGGCTCCAACGTGCAGTACTTTT
>JBIIYT010000231.1:0-4439 GCA_044346675.1 Rhodoferax sp.
ACCGAATTTAGCGCCCGCATAGCCCGCAACACGCAGCTCATCATCCAGGAAGAAACCCACATCACCAACGTGATAGACCCCTGGGCTGGCAGCTACATGATGGAAAAGCTCACGCAAGACATGGCAGACGCCGCGTGGACCATCATCGAAGAAGTGCAGGCCATGGGCGGCATGACCAAGGCCGTGGACAGCGGCTGGGCCAAGCTGAAGATTGAAGCGGCAGCGGCAGAGAAGCAGGCGCGCATTGACAGCGGCCAAGACGTGATTGTGGGCGTGAACAAATACAAGCTCAAAACCGAAGACCTGGTGGACGCCCGCGACATCGACAACGTGGCCGTGCGCGAAGGGCAGATTGCTCGGCTTAAAGTTATCAAGCAAAAACGCGACCAGCCCCAAGTGGAACGTGCGCTAGCCGCTATTACTTTTGCAGCAGAGAATAACTCTGGCAACCTGTTGGACTTATCCATCCAAGCCATGCGCCTGCGCGCCACGGTGGGCGAGGTGAGCGACGCGCTGGAAAAAGCCTATGGCCGCCACCGGGCCGATACGCACAAGGTGAGCGGCGTGTACGCAGCGGCGTACAACCATGATAAAACCGGGGAGAGTACCGACGGAGACACCATGGAATACTGGAACGCACTCAAAACCGAGATTGCCGACTTCGCCACCGCCCAAGGCCGCCGCCCCCGCGTGATGATCAGCAAGCTGGGCCAAGACGGCCACGACCGGGGCGCCAAAGTGGTAGCTACAGCCTTTGCCGACTTGGGCTTTGACGTGGACATGGGCCCGCTCTTCCAAACCCCCGAAGAATGCGCCCGCCAAGCCATAGAGAACGACGTGCACGCCGTGGGCGTAAGCACCTTGGCCGCAGGCCACAAAACGTTGGTGCCCGCCATTATTGAAGAGCTCAAAAAGCAGGGCGGCAAAGACATCATCGTGTTCGTAGGCGGCGTGGTGCCCCGGCAGGACTACGACTTTTTGTACGCGGCGGGTGTGAAAGGCATTTATGGGCCGGGCACGCCCATACCGGTGAGTGCCAAAGACGTGTTGGCCCAGATCGAATTGGCTTTGACAAAAGAAGCTCCGTAAATTACATTTGGTATATATTTTTGATACATACCAAATGAGGCTTGTATGAGCACACTCACCATCGATACCGCCAAGATATTTACCACCGGGCGCAGCCAAGCGGTGCGCCTGCCAAAAGCGTTTCGGTTTTCCACCAAAGAAGTCACCATCGAGCGGCACGGCGATGCCGTCATTCTGCGGCCCAAACTGGATGACGCAACCTGGGCGCAGCAACTTACTGACGCGGTGGCCGCGTTTGGGCCAGATATGCAGCTAGAACGCGCCGACGAATGGACGCAGACTGAGCGCGAACCACTATTGCCATGACTTACCTGCTGGACACCAACATCTGCATTTACATCATCAACCAGCAACCCGCAGAGGTGCTGCAGCGCTTGATTGGTGCGGGCCGCGAATCGCTGGCTATTTCTTCTGTGACGGTGGCCGAGTTGGCATTTGGCGTTGCCAAAAGCACCCGCGCTGATTCGCGTGCCAAGCTGGAAAACTTCCTGTCGAAATTTCCCATCTTGGACTGGGATGAAGATGCGGCGTGGGTGTACGGCAATGTCCGAAAGGCCCTAGAAGCCAAGGGCCAACGCATCGGCGAGCGCGAGTTGCTGCTGGCCAGTCAGGCCGTGGCCTTGGGAGCCACCATGGTCACCAACAACCCCCGCGAGTTCGAACGCATTGAGGGGCTGAAGCTGGAGAACTGGGTTGCCTGATTTCGCCATCTTGGATGCACTGCTTCATGGAAATGCCGCCCAGCAGCGCAGGTCAATAGCCAAAGCCATCACGCTACTAGAGTCCACCCGCGCAGACCACCGTGCACAGGCCGATGCGCTACTTACCGCGCTGCTGCCGCATGCGGGCAATGCGTTTCGGCTTGGCATCAGTGGCGTGCCGGGGGTGGGCAAGTCCACCTTCATTGAAGCACTGGGCCTGTACCTCATTGACCAAGGCCACCGCGTGGCCGTGCTGGCGGTGGACCCCAGCAGCACTGTGTCCGGCGGCTCTATTCTTGGCGACAAGACGCGCATGGAAAAGCTCTCGGTGCACAGCAGCGCCTTTATCCGCCCTAGCCCCAGCAGCGGCACGCTGGGCGGCGTGGCCGAGAAAACGCGCGAGTCCATTGCCGTGTGCGAGGCCGCGGGGTACGACGTGGTGATAGTGGAAACCGTAGGCGTGGGCCAGAGCGAGACCGCAGTAGCCCGCATGACCGATATGTTTGTGCTGATGCAGCTGCCCAACGCGGGGGACGACCTGCAGGCCATCAAAAAAGGCGTGATGGAGCTGGCCGATTTGGTGGTCATTAACAAGGCCGACATTGATGCAGCCGCCGCTACGCGTGCGCAAGCACTCATCACTTCGTCCCTGCGGCTTTTGGGTTTGCATGGCAACCCTGAGCATGCGCACCACGACGCTGCCGTCTGGCACCCGCAGGTGATGCAACTCAGCGCGCTGTTGGGCACCGGGCTGGATGAGTTCTGGGCCTTGGTATCTGAATTCAAAACCTTGCAGACTGCCAACGGCCAACTCGCCGCGCGCCGCCAGCAGCAGGCGCTGGCCTGGATGTGGGAGCGCATAGAGGCGGGCTTGAAACACAGCTTTGCCGAGAACCCAAAAGTACGTGCGCTCTTGCCCACGCTTACCCAAGAGGTTGCCGCCGGGCGGTTGGCCGCTTCTACTGCAGCACGAAAAATGCTCCAAGCCCTCGAATGAAAGACACACCATGCACGACATCCTTGAACAACTAGAAGCCAAACGCGAACTCGCCCGCATGGGCGGGGGCCAAAAACGCATAGCCGCCCAGCACGCCAAAGGCAAGCTCACCGCGCGCGAGCGGCTGGAGGTTTTGCTGGACGAGGGCACCTTTGAAGAGTGGGACATGTTTGTGGAACATCGCTGCGTGGACTTCGGCATGGCGGACAACAAAATTCCCGGTGACGGCGTGGTCACTGGCTACGGCATGATCAATGGCCGCTTGGTGTTTGTCTACAGCCAAGACTTCACCGTGTTTGGCGGCGCGCTCAGTGAGGCGCATGCCGAGAAGATTTGCAAGGTGATGGACCAGGCTATGAAGGTGGGCGCACCTGTCATTGGCCTGAACGACTCGGGCGGCGCGCGCATTCAAGAAGGTGTGGCGTCTCTGGGTGGCTATGCCGATGTGTTCCAACGCAACGCCATGGCCAGCGGGGTGATTCCGCAAATCAGCATGATCATGGGGCCCAGCGCAGGTGGCGCGGTGTACAGCCCTGCTATGACGGATTTCATCTTCATGGTGAAAGACAGCTCCTACATGTTCGTCACCGGCCCCGAGGTGGTAAAGACCGTGACGCACGAGGAAGTGACTGCTGAAGAACTGGGCGGCGCCATCACCCACACCACCAAGAGCGGCGTGGCCGACCTCGCGTTTGAAAACGATGTGGAGGCATTGCTCATGCTGCGCCGCCTGTACAACTACCTGCCGCTCAACAACCGCGAAAAGGCCCCGGTGCGCAAGAGCGGCGACCCCATGGACCGCCTAGACGCAAGCTTAGACACGCTAGTGCCAGACAACCCCAACAAGCCCTACAACATGCGTGAGCTCATCGTCAAAACGGTGGACGATGGCGACTTTTTTGAGCTGCAACCCGAGTACGCCAAAAACATCCTCATCGGCTTTGCCCGCATGGACGGGCAAACCGTGGGCATCGTGGCCAACCAGCCGCTGGTGTTGGCGGGTTGCCTAGACATCAAAAGCAGCATCAAAGCCGCACGCTTCATCCGCTTTTGCGATGCGTTCAGCATTCCCGTCATCACCTTTGTAGACGTGCCTGGCTTCATGCCCGGCACTAGCCAAGAGTACGGCGGCATCATCAAACACGGTGCCAAGTTGCTCTACGCATATGCCGAATGCACGGTGCCCAAGATCACAGTCATCACCCGCAAGGCCTATGGCGGCGCGTACGACGTGATGGCGTCCAAACACTTGCGTGGCGACGTGAACTTTGCCTGGCCCAATGCCGAGATTGCGGTGATGGGGGCCAAGGGCGCGGTGGAAATCATCTTCCGTGAAGACAAAGGAGACCCGGCCAAGCTGGCGGCGAAAGAGGCGGAATACAAAGCGCGTTTTGCCAATCCGTTTGTTGCGGGGGCACGTGGGTTTATTGACGATGTGATTTTGCCGAGCGAGACGCGTAAGCGGATTTGCCGGTCCTTGGTGATGCTTAAGGACAAGAAGTTGGAGAACCCGTGGCGTAAGCACGGGAACATTCCCTTGTGAGGCCTTGCATGCGTAATGTTTCTTTATTGGGCTGGAGCGGTCTGCCTGAGTGCTTTGCTCCGTGTCCCCCGCGCTTCGCGCTCCTCCTTTACCTGCGCAAAGCACTCAG
>JBIIYT010000232.1:0-4422 GCA_044346675.1 Rhodoferax sp.
TATTTGGAATTGAGCACCCCCGACTTGGCCAACGCCACCCAAACGCTATTGGCCAAGGGTGTCCAAACGGTCACCATCATTCCCATGTTTTTAGGCGTGGGCAGGCATGCGCGAGAGGATCTGCCGCACTTGGTTGAGCAGCTGCGCCAGCAGCATCCACAGGTGACGTTCTCCCTCAAGCCCGCAGTGGGCGAGGACAGCCGTTTGGTAGAGTTGCTCGCTCAAATTGCCCTTGACGGCTCAACTGCATAGACATTTTGCAGCATAATAAGTCTTACCCATAGGTGAGATTTGATATGAACCTGCACCAGTTTCGCTTTATTCAAGAAGCCGCGCGCCGCAACCTCAACCTCACCGAGGTAGCCAAGGCGCTACACACCTCGCAACCCGGCGTCTCCAAAGCCATCATTGAACTGGAAGAAGAGTTGGGCGTTGACATTTTTGCACGCCACGGTAAGCGCCTCAAGCGCATCACCGAACCGGGTGAGCACGTCTTGCGCAGCATTGAACTCATCCTGCGCGAGGTAGGCAATCTCAAGCGCATAGGTGAGCAGTACAGCGCACAAGACAGCGGCACACTGTCCATTGCCACCACACATACCCAGGCGCGCTACGTGTTGCCGGAAAAAGTTGCCGCCCTGCGCACAAGCTACCCCAAAGTCAACATCAGTCTGCACCAAGGAGCACCCGACCAAGTCGCTCGCATGCTTATTGATGAGGTGGCAGAGATTGGAATTGCCACAGAGTCATTGGCAGCCTACTCGGAGTTGGTGACCTTGCCATGTTATGAATGGCAACACATGTTGGTCTTGCCCACCGACCACCCACTGGCGCTCAAAGAGCGCATCACCTTGGAAGATGTGGCGCATGAGCCGCTTATCACCTACCACCCGTCGTTCACCGGCCGCACCAAAATTGACGCGGCCTTTGCCACCCGCAAGCTAGAGCCCCGCATTGCGCTAGAAGCCATTGATTCGGACGTGATCAAGACCTATGTGCGCCTAGGCTTGGGCGTAGGCATCGCCGCTGAAATGGCCGTGCGGGATGTGCAGGAAGACTGCGAAAAAAATGGGGGCAAAGGTGGCTTGGTAGTGCGCCCAGCGGGCCAGCTGTTTGGGCAAAACGTGGCGCGCGTAGCGTTCAAACGCAGCGCTTACCTGCGCAACTTTGTGTATACCTTCGCCGAGCTGCTGAGCTCACGCCTGAGCCGTAGCCTCATCGTTAAAGCCATGGAAGGCCATGTGAATGACTATGAATTGTGAGACTCCCCAACTTGTTAGCCGTCTGCCCCAGGTTGGCACCACCATCTTCACCGTCATGTCAGCCCTGGCGGCCCAGCACAAGGCGGTCAACCTAGGGCAAGGCTTCCCAGACTTTGCCTGTGACCCCGCGTTGGTATACCACGTCACTCACGCCATGCAAGCGGGCCACAATCAGTACCCCCCCATGCCGGGTGTGCTATCACTACGGCAAGCAATTGCTAGCAAAATAGAAGCGCTTCACGCTCGCCAGTACAGCTCTAGCGACGAAATAACCATCACCGCAGGTGCTACACAGGCCATCATTACCGCTATTTTGGCCGTGGTGCATCCCGGCGATGAAGTGATAGTGCTAGAGCCCTGCTACGACAGCTATGTGCCCAACATTGAACTGGCAGGTGGCGTGGCGGTGCGTGTGCCCCTCACCCCGGGCACCTTCCGTCCCGACTTTGACAAAATCGGCGCCGCCCTTAGCCCTCGAACCCGCGCCATCATCATCAACACCCCGCATAACCCCAGTGCCACGGTATGGTCGCGCGCCGACATGCTGGCGCTGCAAGACCTGCTGACCCCCACCAATGTGCTGCTGATTAGCGACGAGGTCTACGAGCATATGGTGTTTGATGGTGCGCCACACGAAAGCGCTGCCCACTACCCCGGCTTAGCTGCACGTGCGTTCATCGTCTCCAGCTTTGGCAAGACCTACCATGTGACTGGATGGAAAGTAGGTTACGTGGCAGCACCGGCGGCTTTGACCGCAGAGTTTCGCAAGGTGCACCAGTTCAACGTGTTCACAGTAAACACACCCATGCAACACGCCTTGGCTGCCTACATGGCCAAGCCTGAGCCCTACCTCGACTTACCCGCGTTTTATCAGCGTAAACGCGATCTGTTTCGCGCTGGCCTGGCCAAGACAAAGTTCAAGCTACTGCCTAGTGAAGGAAGTTACTTTCAGTGCGCAGACATTTCTGAGGTGAGCAATCTGGATGAGGCGGACTTTTGCAAATGGTTGACGACCGAGGTGGGTGTGGCCGCCATTCCTCTATCTGCCTTCTACGGCAATGGCTTTGACCAACGGGTGGTGCGCTTTTGTTTTGCCAAACAAGATGACACCTTGCACGCCGCCATAAAACGCCTCAAATCGCTGTAATACTTGTTGCACTTTTTTGCACTATCCACGCGCGCAAAAACCCAAAGATTTTCGCCTTCGCGCAGCCCTAACAAAAAAGGCTCCAAGTATTGCTACTTGGAGCCGATTTGAACTGCGAATTGGTCGGTGTGAAAGGATTCGAACCTTCGACCCCTTGCACCCCATGCAAGTGCGCTACCAGGCTGCGCCACACACCGAATTAGCCTTCAATTATAACCTGCGCGCGCAGGGTTTTTAGCCTAGGCAGGGCTTAGCAAGTCCCGAATTTCAAACAATTCACGACGCAGCTGACTGAGTTGTCTGGAAACTGTATCAGGAATGTCCGCTGCTTGGCTGTCCTCGAAATCGTCCAAGTCCACGCCGTCCATTTCCAACACATCCACGCCGTCGAGCATGACTTCGCCATTGCGTTTTTTGTCACGCTCACCCTGCAGCAACTCCTGCATTTTGTTGCGCGCACCGCTGATGGTGAAGCCCTGGTCGTACAACAAATCCCGAATTCGGCGAATCATCAGCACCTCATGGTGCTGGTAGTAGCGCCGATTTCCGCGGCGCTTCATGGGGCGCAGTTGCGTGAACTCTTGCTCCCAATACCGTAGCACATGAGGCTTTACGCCGCACAAATCCCCCACCTCACCGATGGTGAAGTAGCGCTTTGCGGGAATGGGGGGGAGGGATTTCTCCATTAAAATCAATGCGATACGAGCTAAAGCGTAGAGGTTACTCTAACTTTGCCTCAAGCGCAAAGGCAGTTTGCAAGGCCTTGCAAAAATTTTCTGCAATGTTGCTTAATTCGCGTCAGTCGCGGCTGGGTCGTCCTGAATTTGCTCTTTAAGCTTGTGGCTGGCATGAAAAGTCACTACCCGGCGCGCGCGGATAGGAATTGCCTCTCCCGTACGCGGATTGCGGCCCGGCCTGGGAGCTTTGGTGCGGATTTGAAAATTGCCGAAGCCTGAAATTTTGACATCCGTACCCTCCACCAAACTGGCGGCAATGAGGTCAAAAAAAGCGTCTATCATGTCTTTGGACTCGCGCTTGTTCAGGCCAATTTGGTCAAACAGCAACTCGGCCAAGAGCGCTTTGGTCAGAGCGGGGGTTTCTAGGCTATCAACAGAAAAATCCATAGCGGCTCGATTCCTTGTGTGGCTGTCGGGTCTAGGTTTTACTTACGCGCGCTGGCGAGCGCCCAAGTCCACCATCAGCTTGCTCACCACCGCTTTAACAGTGGATTCGATTTGCTCTTCAGTCAGGGTCGCGTCATCACTGTTCAAAGTGAGGCGAACGGCCAAACTGCGGTCGCCGGCACCCTCAGACGGCATCCCAGAAGCATTCGGCTTGGGCCGATATACGTCAAACAACTGCGCATCCTTCAAAATGCCTGCAGTGGGCGCGGCCCAAATGGCATCCATCAAAGCCGTGTGGCTCACCTTGTCGGCAACCACCACCGCCACGTCGCGCTGTACCGGCTGAAACTTGCCAACGGCCTTGAACACAGGCACGGGTCGTTGCAGCACAGCGTCCAAGTCCAGTTCAAATACGACCGGGTTCTGGGCTACATCGTAACTTTGCCGCCATTTGGGATGCAACTCACCCACAAAGCCGATGGACTTTTTGCCTATGAAAACCTCGGCACAGCGCCCCGGGTGCATGGCTGGATGGTTGCCGGGGGCAAATTTCGCCTGTAGCGGCGCCAAGAGCGCCTCCACATCGCCCTTCACATCAAAGAAATCGACGCCCTGCTCTTTGCGGCCCCATTGCAAATCGTCCGCACTTCCGCTGGCCAAGCCAGCGATACGCATAGGCTGGTGAAAGCCTTCCACCGTGGTGTCTGTGCTTTTAACTGACGCATCGCGCAAGAACACACGACCCAACTCAAACACACGCACCCGTGGTGCTTTGCGGGCTTGGTTGAAATGTAAAACTTGTAGCAAAGAACCCAGCAAGGATGAGCGCATCACGCTCATTTGGCTAGCGATCGGGTTGAGCAACTTGATGGGATTCGGGTTACCGGCC
>JBIIYT010000233.1:0-4404 GCA_044346675.1 Rhodoferax sp.
TGACATTGAGCCGGATGATCAATTTATGATCGACAGATCACTAAACTCGCAGCGGTTTAGCTTGGCGACCGGCTACGTGGCACCAGCTTGGCCAGATTTAATCAAATCAATGCATGCGCATCACGAGCGCACCAATTAAATATGTTCAACGACAAAGTGTTAATGATTACGGGTGGTACCGGATCTTTTGGCAACGCGGTTCTGAAGCGGTTTTTGTCGACTGATGTGCGTGAAATTCGTATTTTCAGCCGAGATGAAAAAAAGCAGGAGGAAATGCGTATTGCCCTGAACCACGACAAGCTGAAGTTCTATATTGGTGATATTCGCAATTACGATAGCATTTTTCAGGCGATGAAAGGCGTGGATTACGTGTTTCACGCAGCCGCGTTGAAGCAGGTTCCTTCTTGTGAGTTTTATCCCATGGAGGCAGTGCGAACCAATGTGCTGGGCGCTGAGAATGTGATGAACGCAGCTATTGCCCAGCGGGTTGATCGCGTGGTGGTTCTTAGTACGGACAAAGCGGTGTACCCCATCAACGCAATGGGTGTATCAAAGGCCATGATGGAAAAACTGATGGTGGCTAAGGCAAGGATGCAGGAGCCAGGGGAGACGCTATTGTGCGCCACCCGCTACGGTAACGTGATGGCTTCCCGCGGTTCGGTGATTCCATTGTTTGTATCCCAGATCAAAGAAGGCAAGGCGTTGACGGTGACCGACCCTAGCATGACGCGATTTTTAATGTCGCTGGATGACTCTGTCGACTTGGTGTTGCATGCTTTTGAACATGGCCAACAGGGGGACATATTTGTGCAAAAGTCCCCCGCCTCCACGGTGGCCGATCTGGCAAGCGCGCTATTGCAATTGTTTGGTGGGGCTACATCTCCCCGCATTATCGGAACGCGCCATGGCGAAAAGCTGTTTGAGACATTGGTCTCGCGCGAAGAGATGGCGCGGGTAGACGACATGGGCGGGTACTACCGTGTGCCCGCTGACAACCGAGATTTGAATTACGCCAAATATTACAGCGATGGTGAAGAGAAGATATCGCACTTGGCAGACTACACATCGCACAACACGCAGCAGTTGGATGTGGAGCAGATAAAAATCCTATTAAAAAAATTAGACTTTATTCAGGAGCAATTGAATGCTTAAAGTAATGACGATCGTTGGCACACGACCGGAACTCATCAAAATGAGCCGAGTAATTGCAGAGTTGGATAAGCATACAAATCACGTGTTGGTTCACACCGGTCAAAACTATGACTATGAGCTAAATCAAATATTTTTTGACGACCTACAGATTCGTAGGCCTGACCATTTTCTAGGCGCGGTGGGTGAAACCGCAGCGCAAACTATTGGACAAGTCATCATTAAATCTGATGAGGTATTTGAGAAAGAGCAACCGGATGCGGTTCTGCTGTATGGCGATACCAATTCGTGTCTTGCCGTCATTGCGGCCAAGCGCCGCAAGATTCCCGTGTTCCACATGGAAGCCGGGAATAGGTGCTTTGACCAACGCGTGCCAGAAGAGTTAAACCGCAAAGTGCTGGATCACTTGAGTGATATGAATTTGGTTTTGACAGAGCACGCACGGCGTTACCTTATTGCAGAAGGCATTCGCCCGGAAACCATTATCAAGACCGGTTCGCATATGGATGAAGTCTTGCAACATTACATGCCGCAGATTGAAAAATCGGATGTGCTGAGCCGTCTGAGCCTGACAAGAGGTGAGTTTTTTGTGGTGAGTGCGCACCGCGAAGAGAATGTTGATACGCCAGAAAATTTGCGAGATCTGGTCGACACACTGAATGCGTTGGCCGACACTTATGGCTTCCCGGTAATTGTGTCCACTCATCCGCGCACGCGCAAACGGCTAGATGCGCTAGGGCTTACGGAGATAAATCCTTTAGTGGATTTTGCTAAACCTTTTGGGTTCTTTGACTTTGTCCAGTTACAGATGGGGGCGCATTGTGTCGTCTCAGACAGCGGAACGATTACAGAAGAGGCATCGTTGCTAAATTTACCTGCCGTCACCATTCGGTATGCGCATGAGCGCCCCGAAGGGATGGATGAGGGTATTTTGATTATGAGCGGCCTGAAGTCGCAAGAAGTCTTGGATGCCGTGCGTGTGGTTTGCGAGCAGCATGCAAGTGCTGGTGCAATGCGTCCGGTCGCTGATTATGTAGCGCCTGCAGTGTCACGCAAGATTGTGCGCCTAGTGCTTAGTTATACAGGCTACGTCAATCGGACGGTGTGGCGACAGTAGTACACAGAGCCTGAGCTTTGACAATATTACTTACGGGCGCAAGCGGCTTCGTTGGAGCGGCATTCCTAAAGAAACTTCAGCGTGAAGGCTGCGATGTGCGTGCTTTGTCGCGGGCCTTTGAGATGTCCAAGGAGACCAATTTTGCAACCGCACTGGATGGTATCGGTACGGTCGTGCATCTTGCGGCTCGTGCCCATGTTATGCAAGATGCACATGCTGATCCGCTGGCTGCATATCGCGCGGTAAATGTGGAGGGCACACTTAATCTGGCTCGCCAAGCTGCGGTGGCCGGTGTTACGCGCTTTGTGTTTGTGAGCTCCGTGAAAGTCAATGGAGAGCGGACCGAAGTCGGCCAGGCATTTACTGAGGCGGATATTCCCAAGCCACAGGATGCCTACGGGATAAGCAAGCATGAGGCCGAATTAGGTCTGCGCGAGTTGGCGGCAGATACCGGGATGCAGATTGTTATTGTGCGTCCACCCTTAGTGTATGGGCCGGGGGTGAGGGCAAACTTCGCGTCGTTGATGACGGTGGTGAAGCGCGGTTGGCCCCTACCCTTAGCCAGGGTAGATAACAAACGCAGCTTGGTTGCTTTGGGTAATTTGGTGGATTTCCTTTTTCTTTGCACATCCGCACCTCAAGCTGCCAACCAAACCTTTATGGTGAGCGATGGATGCGACGTGTCAACCCCCGAATTGATTAAACACATGGCCCGTGCCATGGGCGTGAGGGAGCATTTGTTTCCCATACCTGTAGCTGTATTAAAAGTGGTGTCCAAGTTATTTGGCAAAACAGCTGCCGTGCAGCGTGTTTGTGAAAGTCTACAGGTCGACATTTCGAAAGCTAAGAAATTATTAGGTTGGACTCCTCCTGTGCCATTTGATGAAGGTCTTCGTCGAGCTGCGGCCGTGTGCAAGCATGATTAAAAGAGCCTTTGACTTACTGTTGGGTGTAGTAGCGCTGGTAATACTCGCCCTTCCAGTTGTATTGATTGGAGTCCTTGTGCGGGTAACATCCAAAGGCCCCGTCCTGTATTGGTCTGACCGAGTCGGCATCGATAATCGAATTTTTAAAATGCCCAAATTCCGAACAATGCAGGTGGGTGTTCCTACAGTTGCGACACATTTGTTGGTCAATCCGGTGGCGCACCTCACGCCTATTGGAGCTTTCTTGCGCAAAAGCAGCCTAGATGAGCTCCCCCAGTTGTGGAGCATCCTGAGGGGCGATATGAGTTTTGTAGGGCCGCGCCCGGCTTTGTATAACCAGTTGGATTTAATTGAATTGCGCACGCAGTGCGGGGTGCATCGTCTGGCACCCGGATTGACGGGTTGGGCACAAATTAATGGGCGAGATGAATTGCCTATTCCTGAAAAAGTCGCCCTTGATCTTGAGTATGTAAATAGGAGAACATTTTATTTAGATATAAAAATTATCTTCCTAACCATTCTGAAGGTGGTGCGACGCGAAGGAATTTCGCACTAGTTAATATATGATCGCTCCGCGCAACTAATATTTCTAGGAGAACAGTATGACTAAGCTAATGGATATTCAAACCCAAATCAACAAACTTCAAAAACAGGCTGCCGAAATTAAAGCCAAGGAGTTTCAAAGCACCGTTCAAGAAATTTTGGCGCAAATGCAGGCCTTCGGCATTACCGTCAAAGACCTACAAGCCGCCAAGCCAGCAAAAATGGCGACGAGTGGGCGTGTAAAAGGCAAGCTAGGTGCGAAAACACCCAAATTGTCCAAGGTCGCCAAAAACCCTGTCCCAGCCAAATACCGCGGCCCCAATGGCGAGACTTGGTCTGGTCGAGGCCTCACTCCCAAATGGCTGTCCACCTTGATCGCCCAAGGCCAAAGCAAGGAAGCATTCGCCATCAATGCATAAGAAGGTGCTCACTTGGCCGCGCATGGCCAAGTCCGGTGTGGTCATTGCGTTGGACGTGCTTCTGGCGCTGCTGGCAACTTGGATTGCTTTTTCCCTGCGCCTTGACGCCCTGCATGAGCCAGCGGGCTACCAGTGGCGGATGTATGCGCTCGCACCCTTGCTGGCGGTGCCGGTTTTTATCAAATTTGGTTTGTACCGTGCCATTTTTCGATACACCGGCCAAGCGGCACTGCTTGCCACAGCGCAGGCG
>JBIIYT010000234.1:0-4402 GCA_044346675.1 Rhodoferax sp.
TGCCACCTGTGCGCGCTTAGCTATTAAAACTGTGGCGGTTTATTCCGATGCCGATGCCAACGCCAAGCATGTGGCCGCGTGCAATGAGTCTGTGCACTTGGGTGGCAGTGCTCCTAAAGAAAGCTACTTGCGCTGGGGAAAAATCATTGCTGCCGCCAAGGCTACGGGTGCGCAAGCCATTCACCCCGGCTATGGTTTCCTGAGTGAGAACGAAGAGTTCGCACAAGCTTGTGCCGATGCGGGACTGGTGTTTATTGGCCCGCCCGCATCCGCTATCCAGGCCATGGGCCTCAAAGCCGAGTCCAAGCGGCTCATGCAGCAAGCCGGGGTGCCACTGGTGCCGGGCTACCACGGCGCAGACCAGTCGCCTGCGCTCTTGCAGCGCGAGGCCGATGCGATTGGGTACCCCGTGCTCATCAAAGCCAGCGCAGGCGGAGGTGGCAAGGGCATGCGTGCGGTGGACAAAGCGCAAGACTTTGCCGACGCGCTGGCCAGCTGCAAGCGCGAAGCCATCAATAGCTTTGGCGATGACGCAGTGCTGATAGAAAAGTACGTGCAGCGGCCGCGCCACATTGAGATACAGGTGTTTGGCGACACACAGGGCAACTATGTGTACCTGTTTGAGCGCGACTGCTCGGTGCAGCGTCGCCACCAAAAAGTGCTGGAAGAAGCGCCAGCGCCAGGCATGACGCAAGCCATGCGAGAGCACATGGGCCAGGCCGCCGTGGCCGCTGCTCGGGCCGTGAACTATGTGGGTGCGGGCACGGTGGAATTCATCGTGGAGCAAAAGCCTGAAGGCAGCATGCAATTCTTCTTTATGGAGATGAACACGCGGCTGCAGGTGGAGCATCCGGTCACCGAGGCCATTACGGGTTTGGACTTGGTGGAGTGGCAGCTGCGCGTGGCCAGTGGCGAGCCTTTGCCGCTGCAACAAAATCAACTGCAAATACACGGCCACGCGATTGAGGCGCGCATCTGTGCCGAGGCACCCGACAACAACTTCTTGCCCGCCACAGGCACCTTGCAGGTATACGGCTTGCCGTCTTGCACCACGTTTGCGCGTGCGCCCAACGGTGTGCGGGTGGACTCTGGTGTGCGCGAAGGCGACACCATCAGCCCTTACTACGACTCTATGGTGGCCAAGCTCATCGTGCATGGTGCCACGCGTGAGGAGGCGCTGGCGCGGCTGGACGCAGCATTGGCCGCCACCCACATCGTGGGGCTGGCCACCAATGTGCAGTTTTTGCGCCATGTGGTGCAAAGTACGTCGTTTGCTACAGCGCAGTTAGACACGGCACTCATCCCGCGCGAAGCAGCGGTGTTGTTCCATCAGGACAAAGTGGGACTTTCCATGGCCGCTGCGGCCTTGGTGGCGCATTCGCTCATCCAAGAGCAGGCGCAAGCCTCCCGGGCCGATGCCCGTGGCTGGGTAGACCCCTGGGCGCAGCGCGACAGCTGGCGTTTGCATGGTGTATCAAGCCGCAGTTTCTCTTTTGAGTTTCAGGGGGTAACCCATTGCGCTGCACTCACCACGCAACGCGGTGGTGCATTGCAACTGCAGGTGGGCGGTGAGCAGGAGGCATTGCGCTTTGCCATCCTGCCCGGTGGAGCGTTGGATGTGGAATATGGCTCCAAGCGCGGCACCGTGCACGTCTACAAAAATGGCAGCGCTGTCCATGTTTTTGCGACGCAAGGCGCTACGCATTTAATAGTAATTGATGCGCTGGAACACGCTGGCGTAGCGCAGGCTGAGGCGGGCCGTTTAACCGCTCCCATGCCGGGCAAGGTGGTGTCGTTTGCGGTGAAGGCGGGTGACAAGGTCACCAAGGGCCAAGCCCTGGCGGTGATGGACGCCATGAAGATGGAGCACACCATTGCCGCCCCGGTAGACGGGACCGTGGCCGAGTTGCTTTACGCGCCGGGCGATCAGGTGGCGGAGGGGGCCGAGTTGTTACGATTAGCACCTTTCCAATCCACACCTTAGCCCTCCTTCATGCGTATTGCTTTGTGCTATTCCGATACCGGTGCCACCCAATGGTTGCAAGAGCTGCGCGCAGCGCTGCCGCAAGCCGATGTTGCGCTGTGGGCTCCGGGTGCACCGCTGGCTGACTATGCCGTGGTGCGTGCGCCTACGCAGGCATTTTTTGACGAACAAACCCAGCTCAAAGCTGCTTTCAATGCCGGGGCGGGGGTGGATGCGGTGCTCAAACTCAAGCTTCCGGCGCACACCCAGTTGGTGCGGCTGGACGATGCAGGCATGGCCGCACAAATGGCAGAGTATGTGTGCCATGCCGTCATTCGCCACTTTCGCGAATTTGCGGCCTATGAGCTAGATGCCACCACCAGCACCTGGGCACCGCGTATGCTGCAAACCCGCGCAGACTTCAGCGTCGGCATCATGGGCTTAGGGGTTTTGGGGGAGCGCGTAGCGCGTGCGCTGCAGCAGTTTGATTTCCCAGTGCTGGGCTGGAGCCGCACGCCCAAAGCTTTGGCCGGTGTCACCTGTTTTGCTGGCCCCGAGCAGTTCCGTAACTTTCTGGCCGCCACCCGTGTGCTGGTGTGTTTGGTGCCGCTCACGCCCGACACGCAAGATATTTTGAACCATGCCAACTTGTCACGTTTGCAGCCGCAGGGCTATGTGATTAATGTGGCGCGCGGCGCACACTTGGTGGATGCAGATTTGCTGGCGCTCTTAGACAGTGGCCACCTTGCTGGTGCCACGCTAGACGTGTTTCGCACCGAGCCCTTGCCGGCAGAGCATCCGTTTTGGCGGCACCCCAAAGTCACCGTCACACCCCATGCATCGGCCCACACCTTGCGCAGCGAGAGCGTGCTGCAAATCGCCCGCAAGATTGAGACGCTAGAGAAAGGTCAGACGGTCGCAGGCATTGTGAACAGGCTACAGGGGTATTAACTTGGATCGCAGCACGTTTGCAAGCCTTTGGTGATGCGCCTACAGCTTGGGCTGCACCGAGTCATTGGGAGCAGTGTCTGGCGTAGTCTGCTCAACCGTCTCCACCATCAGGTCCACAAAGTTGCCATCGCCTTGGGTGACCAGCACGCGCACGGGCAGGTACTGCAAGCTGGGCGCGAACCACAGCTCCACCACGATGTTGCCGCGCTGGTTGGCAAGGGGGCGCGGCTTGAGGCGAAAGGTTTGCAAAGGGCCTAGTTTTGGTGTGTCCAACATTTCCTCGGTCACGATGTCGAAGGTGCGAAGCTCCACGCCATTCGGGCGAGCTAACCACAGGGCCACTTCACTGCCCACTTTGAGGGGGTCGCGTCCGGTAGAAAAGCGGTGTGCCAGTTCCATAAATTGGCTTGCCGTGTCTTGCACCCCCTCGGGCGCGGGAAGGGTCTGGCCATCGCTCAAGCGCACCTGCTGGCCTTCTATGGATACCTGCGAGCGCCGTCTGGGGCTCACTTCTTCGTACCGGCTGGGTAGCAGCCCGGCACCCGTAACCTGGCCTTGGCTGGTCAGTTTGAGCTGAAAGAACACGGCGAGGCGAATGTCCATCTGCACTTGGTAGCGGTCGTCTTGGCGCAGCCATTGCATCTTGGCGTTGCCGAAGATGTCGCCCCGGAAGTTTCCTATGAGGGCGTAGGTCAGTCGGGTGCTCGGGGGCCATGGGTCCACTGGGGGACTCTTCTGCGCCGTTGCAGGGGGGGGCGGGGGTGCGTTTGCAAGGTCTGCAGCGGGCTCGGTGCCTGGTGTTGCCAATGCTTGCGCATCAGGCTCCGCAAGAGGTTCCGGCGTAGGCTCCGCCGTGGGATCTGTGGTGGGCGCAGTAGCTGGCGCGGGTGCAGGGCTTGCAGCGCTCACAGTGGCCCGGGGCGCTGGCTTGGCTGGCGGAGCAGGCCTTTCGGTGCTGACAGGGACTTGGGGTTCGGGGGGCGTTTGCGGCAGCAAGACACGCGCAAAAACGGGCTCAGGCATGGTTTGCAAGGCTAGCGGTGCCGCCCCGCCCACCCACTGCAGCGCCAGCAGATGTGCGAGTGTTACGCAAAGCAGCAGGCCCCATAGCGCATAGGAAAAGCGAGCACGCACAAGATGCTTTGGGGAGATGGGGTGGACGGATGCAGCTACCATTGACACCATGAATTATCCCTCCCGCGTCAAACTAGTGGACGTAGGCCCGCGCGACGGCCTGCAAAACGAAAAACAAGCCGTGCCCGCTGCCATCAAAGTAGAGTTGGTGCACCGCCTGCAGGCCGCAGGCCTGACCGAGATTGAAGTCACCAGTTTTGTGTCGCCTAAGTGGGTGCCGCAAATGGCTGATAACGCCGAGGTAATGGCAGGCATAGCCCGCAAACCCGGTGTGCGCTACTCGGTGCTCACGCCCAATATGCAGGGCTTTGAGGCGGCGCAAAAAACACGGCCCGATGAAATTGTGGTGTTTGG
>JBIIYT010000235.1:0-4397 GCA_044346675.1 Rhodoferax sp.
CATCGCGGTCGTTCATGGAGTTTTCATGCGGGAACAAGCCCTCTTCCATGCCGGTGATAAACACGCAGTCAAACTCCAGGCCCTTGCTGGAGTGCACGGTCATGAGCTGAATGGCGTCTTGCCCGGCCTGGGCTTGGTTGTCGCCTGCTTCGAGCGCAGCGTGGGACAAGAATGCGGCCAGGGGGGACAGGGTTTCGCCGGCTTCAAAGTCGGGGGCTGGCTCGATGTCCATAACTTGGTTCATATCCAGCCCCTGCGAGGCGGGGGATTGCGTTAGCCCACTTTCAGGCAAGGCCACCGCATCGCGGCCAAAGCCTTCGATAGAGACAAAGCTCTCGGCCGCGTTCACCAGTTCTTCCAAGTTTTCTACCCGGTCTGCGCCTTCGCGGTCAGCGCGGTAGTGCTCTATCAGGCCACTGTGCTCCAGCATTAGCTCGGTAATCTCGCGCAAGGTCATGCCTTGGGTTTGCTCGCGCAGCACATCTATCTTGGCCAGGAAGGCGCCGATGTTGGTGCCCGCTTTGCCGCCTAGGCTGCTCACCGCATCGCTCAGGCAGCAGCCCGCCGTACGGGCCACGTCTTGCAGTTGCTCCAGGCTGCGCGCGCCTATGCCGCGCGGCGGGAAGTTCACCACGCGCAAGAAGCTGGTGTCGTCGCGCGGGTTTTCCAGCAGGCGCAAGTAGGCCAATGCGTTTTTAATTTCAGCCCGCTCAAAAAAGCGCAAACCGCCATACACCTTGTAGGGCATGCCGGCGTTGAAAAGCGCGGTTTCTATCACCCGGCTTTGCGCGTTGGAGCGGTACAGCACGGCTATTTCTTTGCGCTCAAAGTCATCGCGCACCAGCTGCTTCATCTCGTCCACCATCCACTGCGCCTCGGCAAAGTCGCTGGGGGCCTCGTACACTCGCACCGGTTCGCCGGGGCCTTGGTCGGTGCGCAGGTTTTTGCCCAGGCGCTTGCTGTTGTGGCTAATGAGTGCGTTGGCACTGTCCAAAATATTGCTGTAGCTGCGGTAGTTTTGCTCCAGCTTGATTTGGTGATGCACATCAAATTCGCGCACAAAGTCGGCCATATTGCCCACGCGCGCCCCGCGGAAGGCGTAGATGCTTTGATCATCATCCCCCACAGCCAGCACACTGCCCGAGACACCGGTACTCCTGCCCGTGCCTGCCAACATCTTGATCCATGCGTACTGGAGCTTGTTGGTGTCTTGAAACTCGTCGATCAAGATATGGCGAAAGCGGCGCTGGTAGTGCTCGCGAATGGCTTCGTTATCGCGCAGCACTTCATAAGAGCGCAACATCAGCTCGCCAAAGTCCACCACGCCTTCGCGCTGGCATTGCTCTTCGTATAGCTGGTACACCTCTACCTTTTTGCGGGTTTCTTCGTCGTGCACCTCCACCGTAGCGGGGCGCAAGCCCTCTTCTTTGCTGCCGCTAATGAACCACTGCATTTGCTTAGCCGGGAAGCGCTCGTCGTCGATATTGAACTGCTTGTAAACCCGCTTGATGGCAGAGAGTTGGTCTTGCGTGTCCAAAATTTGAAAGCTTTGGGGCAGGCCTGCCATTTTGAAATGGGCGCGCAAAAACCGGTTGCACAGGCCATGAAAGGTGCCTATCCACATGCCGTGCACATTCACCGGCAGCATGGCAGACAAGCGCGTCATCATCTCTTTGGCGGCCTTGTTGGTAAAGGTGACTGCCAAGATGCCGCCGGGCGACACATAACCGTTTTGCAGCAGCCAGGCAATGCGGGTAGTGAGCACCCGGGTCTTGCCCGATCCCGCCCCGGCCAGTATGAGCGCATGCGCGGCGGGCAGCGTCACGGCAGCGCGCTGCTCGGGGTTCAGGGTGTCTAAAAGGGGTGACAAAGCGGTGGGGGCAGGAGCGAGAAACATGCTCCATTGTAGAAAGGCTGCGCGCGTGTCATTTTGGCGTCAGCACTCCGACAGCAAACCTTCAGCAATCTTCATTCCATGCACAATCGGCCGCTGTATTCTGATGACCTGAGCACGGAGAAAAAATGAAAATTGCAGTTTTGGGAATCGGGCTCATGGGTTTCCCCATGGGGCGTAGATTGTGCGAAGCGGGCTTTGACGTACAGGTGTGGAACCGCACCCGCGAGAAGGCGCGCCGCCTAGCCCAGTACGGTGCCACCGTACACACCACTCCAGCCAACGCCGTGTATGACGCCGATGTGGTGATTACCCTTCTGGACGATGGCCCCGTAGTGGCCCATGTGCTTTTTGAACTCGGCGCAGCTGCTGCCATGAAGCCAGCTAGCTTGCTAGTGGACATGTCCTCCATCAAACCCGCCGAAGCCCGCGACCACGCAGCGCGCCTGAGGGAAATGCACGTGAACTACCTAGATGCTCCGGTGTCTGGCGGCACACTGGGGGCTGACAAAGGTACGCTGGCCATTATGGTGGGTGGTAAAGCTGCACATTTTGAAATAGCGCAGCCAGTTTTCCAGACCTTTGGGCGTGCCACGCACGTAGGCCCCACCGGAGCCGGGCAGTTGGCCAAACTGGCCAACCAGATGATTGTGGGTATCAGCATAGGCGCGGTGGCCGAAGCGCTATTGATGTGCGAAAAAGGCGGTGCGAATATGGCCAAAGTCAAAGAAGCCATTACCGGTGGCTTTGCCGACAGCCGCATCTTGCAAGTGCACGGCCAGCGCATGATTGAGCGGGACTTCTCACCCCGGGGGCGTATGTCGGTGCAGCTCAAAGACTTGCGCAACGCCTTGTCCACGGCAAATGAGATTGGCTTTGACGCCCCGATCACGGCACTGTTCGAGCAACTCTACGCACAAGGCATTGAGCACGGTTTGGCCGACCTCGACCACGCCGGCTTGTTTGTAGAACTGGCCAGCCGCAACGGCATGGCCTAAAGAAAACTAGCCTCCGGAAGGAGGCGCTTCGGGCGCATTCTTGGGTGGGTGGTTACCCGTCTTTTTCTCAATCCACTCACCCGCCTGTTTGAAGCCTCTGGCGGTAGCATCTGCGCCCTTTTTTACCACTTTCACCGTAGCGTCGGCACCTTGTTTAACACCGTCGCGGGCCTTCTCCAGCACACTCTTTTCTTGGGCGAACGCAGATGAAGCCGCCAGCGCCCCAACGATCAACCACAAAGCGTAAAGTTTTTTCATCACAGCCTCCTATCGGTACCAACCAAAAAAAGCCCCTTGCGGGGCTTATTATTTATTCCGCGTTACGCACGGTACGCTTTTTGGCATCGCGCGGCACAAACACTTTACCGCCGTTACCGGGTTTAGCAAAACCGGTGGGCTTTCCAAAAGCGGGTTTGCGGGCGGCGAAGTCGCCGCGCGGAGCACCAAAATCACCGCGTGGGGCTGCGAAATCACCACGGGGGGCAGAGAAGTTGCCACGCGGTGCGCCAAAGTCGCCTCGCGGGGCGAAGTCACCGCGCGGAGCTGCGCCGCGGGGGGCAAAGTCACCACGGGGAGCTGCACCGCCGCCGGCAAAGCGGTCGTTAAAACCACCTTTGCGTTCGTAGCTAAAGCCTTCAGGGCGGCCACCACGGTTGCCACCGCCAAAGCCACCTTCGCGGGGGCCATTGCTGCGGCCGCGGCCATGGCTGTCATTGCCACCACGCCCACCGCCAAAGCTGGGGCGCGAATCGGGCATGCGTTGCTGTGGCTCCAGGCCTGGTACCACTTCGGCTTTGATGGGCTGGCGTGTGTAGGCTTCGATATCAAAAATCTTGCGGCGATCCCGAATTTCGGCAAAGGTCGCAGCAATACCATCGCGCCCGGCGCGACCGGTACGACCGATGCGGTGGGTGTAGTCTTCGGCCTTCATAGGCAAGCCAAAATTAAACACGTGGGTAATGGTGGGCACATCAATACCGCGTGCGGCTACATCGGTTGCCACCAAAATTTGCACCTGACCTTGGCGCAAAGCCATCAAACGGCGGTTACGCAAACCTTGGCTCAGAGCACCGTGCAGCGCCACGGCCGAGAAGCCGTCTTGCTGCAAGTCATTGGCCAAACCATCGCACTCGATTTGGGTGCTGGCAAACACAATGGCTTGGTTGATGCTGGCATCGCGCAGCCAATGGTCTAGCAGCTTGCGCTTGTGGCTGGCGTTGTCCGCCCAGAACAGCACTTGCTTGATGTTGGCATGTTTTTCTTGTGGGCTGTCGATGGTGACGCGCTGGGCATCACGCATCACACGGCCAGCCAATTGCTGAATGCGTGGCGCAAAGGTGGCGCTGAACATCATGGTCTGCTTGCGGCCAATGGTGAGTTGGTTGATTTCAGCCAAGTCGTCAGCAAAGCCCAGATCCAACATACGGTCGGCTTCGTCCACCACCAAGAACTGGACTTGGTCCAGCTTGATTTGCATGGAGCGTTGCAAATCCAACAAGCGGCCG
>JBIIYT010000023.1:0-14012 GCA_044346675.1 Rhodoferax sp.
TGCGTTGCTAACAACGCCGACTATTCCGCACATGGTTTTTTACTCATTTTGAGGTAAATACTTAACAAACTCTTGGGGCAACACAGGCTTGATGCTGGCAAGCGCGTGGGTGGCCATTACCGGGCCCACCGCCTGCGTCCACTCGGTGCTGGTGCGCAAAGGGCTCATGCCCGCCACCACGGTGGCCGCTATCAGCAGCACCACACCACGCAGCACACCAAAGCCCGCGCCCAGCACCCGGTCTATGGGGCGCAGGCCCACGGCGGTGATGGCTTTTTTGATTAAAAAAGAAATCAAAGCCCCGGCAAACAAAGCGCCCACAAACACCAATACAAACCCTGCCGCATAGCGCACCGATTCGGCCGCCCCGTCCATCGGCAGCAGCCCAGCCGCATCCACCGCGAGCCACTGGGCCAGCATAAAAGCCGCCATCCAGCTGAGCAAAGAAATCACCTCATACACCAAGCCGCGCCACGCGCCCAGCAGCATGGAGGCGAGCAGAATCATCAAAAAAATCCAATCGATGGCGGCGATGGTGCTCATAGGGCGGGGCTGTGCTTACAGCTCCAAAATGGAAGCGGGTAGGTCCAGCTTCTTGATTTTTTCGGCAATTTTTTCTGCATCGGCCTTGGACTCAAATGGCCCCACCCGCACCCGAATGCGCTTGCCCTCTTTGGGCTGCACCACTTGGGTGTAGGTCTTCAGGCCCGCGCCCTCCAACTTGGTGCGGGCTTCGCGTGCTTTGAGCACATCCGAGTAGGCACCCACCTGCACCACAAACCGGCCCGCACTCGCGCTGGGTTGCTCGGGCTCTTTGCCATCTAACAAGGCTTGGGCCTTGGCGCCAGCGTCAACGGGCTTGGCTACGGGTTTTTCGGCCGGCTTGTCCACCGCTTTTTCGACCGCTTTTTCTGCGGGCTTCTCAGCAGCTTTTTCTATGGGTTTGACTACTGGCTTCACTGGCGCAACTGCGACAACGGGTGCCGTGGGCGCAGCAGGCTGTGCAACGGGCGCAGCCGCAGGCTTGGGCGGATCGGCACGCTCCTCAATCACTGCACTTGGTTTAGCAGCAGGCGGCACGGCGGGCGAAGCCACCAAGGGCTTCACCTTGTTTTTATCGGGTATTTCGATGGCAATATCTACCGCCACGGGGCGCGGCTGGCTGTCAAACAAAAGGGGGAAACCAATCACCCCCAACAGCACCAACACGGCCGCACCAATCAGGCGGTGCTTGGCGCGCTTGCGCATGGCCTCCACACTCTCAGCGGCGGGGGCGGGGGTGGTGCGCTCTTCGCCACCTTTTTTTGACTTAAAAAATGCCATGACTGGATGTGTTTAAGGGTTCAAATGTTTGGCTTGCAAGCGGGGCACGCCGTGCTGCAAAACGCCCCCCACGGTGTAGAACGACCCAAAGACGATGATTCTATCAGTGGGGTCCGCGCTGCGAATAGCCGCTTGCAATGCCAACATGGGGTCGGCAAAGGTGGATGCAATGGCATCTTTACGGGTGTTTTGGGCTTGCCACTGGCTTTGCAGCTCTGCCGCGCTGGCTGCGCGGGGCGTGGGCAGGTCGGTGAAATACCAGCGGTCTATCAGCGGGCTCAAGCGGGCCAGCATGGGGCCAAGGTCTTTATCGGCCATAGCCCCAAACACCGCGTGGGTGGTGGGGAAGAAGCCCATAGCGTCCAAATTAGCCGCCAAGGCCGCTACCGAATGCGGGTTGTGCGCCACATCCAGCACCAGGGTGGGCTGGCCCGGAATAATCTGAAAGCGCCCGGGCAGCTCCACAAACGCAAAGCCATTGCGCACCGCCTGCGCAGTCACCGGCAAGCGTTCGCGCAGCGCAGACAAGGCCGCCAATACCCCAGCCGCGTTGACCAACTGGTTGGCCCCACGCAAGGCTGGGTAGGCCAAGCCGCTGTAGCGCCGCCCCCTGCCCGCCCAGCCCCACTGTTGTTTGTCACCCGACACATTGAAATCTTGCCCTACGCGCCACAGGTCAGCGCCCACTTCCAACGCGCGGTCTAGCACGCTTTGTGGGGGCATGGGGTCGCTCACCACCACGGGGCGGCCAGTGCGCATGATGCCGGCCTTCTCGTACCCAATGGCTTCGCGGGTATTGCCCAGCAGCTCCATGTGGTCTAGGTCAATGCTGGTGATGATGGCGCAGTCTGCGTCAATGATGTTCACCGCATCCAGCCGCCCGCCCAGGCCCACTTCCAAAATCACCACGTCTAGCGCGCTGTGGCGCATGACTTGCAAAATGGCCAGGGTGGTGAATTCAAAGTAGGTGAGCGATATTTCAGGGCCATTTTGGCTTCTGGCGCTTTCTACATCGGCGCAAGCAGCTACTAATTTAGCAGCGTCTACGGGCTCACCATTCAAGCGCAAGCGCTCTTCAAAGTGCACTAAGTGGGGCGAGGTGAACACGCCTGTTTTGTAACCGGCTTGGCCCAAGATGGATTCGAGCATGGCGCAGGTGGAGCCCTTGCCGTTGGTGCCGGCTACGGTAATTACCGGGCAGTCAAACTTGAGCTGCATGCGCTGCGCCACGGCGCGCACGCGCTCTAGGCCCATGTCGATGTTTTTGGGGTGCAGGTGCTCGCAGTAGGCGAGCCATTCGGGCAAGGTGGTGGGTGTTTGCATAGAGGCTTGCATTGTCGCAGGCCTGTGGATATTTTTCTGGCGCGGTGGTGGGTGGATCAGGCGGACTGGGTGCTCTGCTGCGTTCGTGTCCCCCGGCCTGCGGCCTCCTCCTTTACCTCACTTCGCAGAACACCCAGTCCGCCTGATCGGGTGGTGGATTTGGAACTAACAGGCGCGTAACATGTGAATCCATAATCAGCTGCAATCTGGCTCAAGCTGGCCCAAGCAACTAAAAAGCACCGTTGATCACCAAAGATCTAAGCAGCTTGGCACAGATAGATGGCAAGCCGTGGGCTCGCCCGGCAATCTTTATGAATCGAAATTTACTATGGAACAAGCTATATTTGGTGCATTTTTCACCCTTTCACTACTGGTGATTGGATGGTTGATACTGATTGTTGCGTCGTGTTTTCTGGCGCGAGGTTTCGAAAGCACTGTTTCCCAAAGTGCGTTGGTGTTAGCGGCAATTGCTAGTCTGCCTGCATGGTTCTTTCTTAACTACGAATCGTATGACGAAGCATCGAGAAAACTAAGCCAACGCGTTCAACAAGAAAAAGATCTGCGCCGGGCTATCGAGGAAAATGGTTTGCCAAAGTTTCAAGAATACTGCTCGCTGCCAACCATACTCAACACGTTCGAGGTAGTACGTCAAAGGGCGCCGATCACAATACAAGATGGGGAGACCACGGCAACCTACAACAGAAGTCTACGAATTCGTGAAAATCGCGGATACAACAAAGTGTGTTGGTTGCAAAAAGATCCTGGCGCGTGCAAGTCGTCCAACGTGGCCTTCGTTCAGTGGGAATACAAAGATGAACTCTCACCTTGTGGACCTAAGGTCACCGACCCCAAATGCCGCATCACCAGAATGGAAGATATACAGCAAGGTAGCAGGGTCGACATTGCGACGGTTGATGCTCCATACATTCTCGAAGTGTCAGAACCTGAGACCTTAGATCCTATGATCGTCAAGTTCCGAGTTACCGTCAAAAGGATCGCGACGAACAAAGTGCTCGGCGAAACCTACATTTACCGCAGAGGCGGATTTATGGAAATCAAAGTTGACGAATCGAAGATACCTGGCTCTTGTCCTGATCGTGATGCAGCAATTGCAGCACTTTTAAGCAGTGTATTTCCGAAAGCACATTGAAATTTACTGGTGATTCCTTTTTGATTCCGGAGTTGGTTGCTGCACAGCCGCCTCTCCATTGACCTCCCAGCTTGATGTCGCGCCATGTTCCAAATGAGGCCAAAACTCCTGTCGGAAATTGCGCTAAAACAATCTTCCCCAGCCCTGCTGCGAGCTATTCGAACAAGACCTCTTTGGAAAGCGTTTTGCCCTTGGGCAAATGCTTAGCAGCATCTTTGCGAAGGGCTTTGATTTGCTTGGCCGTGAGCGGCCCATCATCTGGCGCATAGGCTGTCAGAACGTCGTTCGCCAATTTTGAAAGCCATCGAAAAATCCTAGGAAAAATCACGCCGCCGCCAACATCAAGTGGCCCATTTCTGCCTTTGCAGGTCGGACTTTGATTTCAATGTCGTAGCCCAAGCGCGTTAGGCAATCCATGAGCTTGCGCTCTGATAGATTGCTAAAGTCGCCACGCATCATGTCGGAAACTTTGGGCTGGGTGATGCCCATGCGTTTGGCAGCGGCTTGCTGGGTCAGCCCAAGGGTTGCAATGGCTTTTCTGATTTCGATAACCAAGCCTGTTTTTATTTTTAGCTTTTCAGCATCAGCCAGGCCCAAGTCGGCAAACACGTTGCCTGAACCGCGGTGCACTTGCACCCCATCCATCAATCGGGTTTTCATTTTCGTAACTCCTTTGCAAACGCCTCGGCAATTTTGAGCCGTGCGTGAATGATGTCCATTTCCTCCTTGGGCGTAGCGATGCCGCGCTTGCTTTTCTTCTGGAAGCAGTGAAGGACAAACACTGCCTCGGCAAACTTGACGGTGTACACAGCACGGTAAGTGCCGCCCGCATCGTCTTCCACCACCTCCAACACACCTGCCCCACCAAAGCCTTTGAGCACCTTGGCAGATTCATGCTTGTCGCCTGCCTGCGCCAAAGACAAGGCAAAGCCGAAAAACCGTCGCACATCGACAGGCAGATCCAATAAATCTTTGTAGCTACTACCCACCCATTCCAGAGGTCTTTCATTACTTGGCATACGCATGAATATACATGAAATAGGATAATTTTCAATAAATTACTTTGTGCTGGCTTTGCATTGAGATTGCACTGCGCTCGTTCGCAGCAGCAGGGCTGGGGTGAGTGCCGACGTGAGGTAAAGGAGGAGCCCGCAGGGCGGGGGACACGAACGGCGGCGCTTACCCCAGCCCTGCTGCGAGCACAGCAAAGGTGCCCGCACCCCAATGCCCCCACATTCATCCCTAAAATAAACGCATGAGCACACCCCCCATCACCCTGTACGGCATTCCCAACTGCGACACCGTCAAAAAAGCCCGCACTTGGCTCACAGCGAACGGCGTGGACCACACATTTCACGATTTCAAAAAGCTCGGCGTGCCCGCCGACCAACTGCCCCACTGGATACAAGCCGTGGGCTGGGAAAAGCTGGTCAACCGCCAAGGCACCACCTGGCGCAAGCTGGACGCTGCCACCCAAAGCGCGGTGGTAGATGCGGCGAGCGCCAGTGCGCTGATGCTGGCCAACCCCAGCGTGGTGAAGCGCCCGGTGGTGGCGTGGGGCAACGGGCGGGTGAGCGTGGGCTTCTCGCCAGAACTGTTCGCCACACAGGTCTCTTAAGCACCTGCCTTAAAATCACCGCTTGCGCAGGCTGCCCTGCCCTACCCATTCTTGGTACCAGTCTTTTTAGCACCACTCTTTGCACCCACCCCAGTTTCACACCATGAGCACCACCCCCACCGCACGCATAGACGGCGTATCCGTCACCACCACCGCCAGCGTTTACTTTGACGGCAAATGCGTGAGCCACGGCATCACCTTGGCCGATGGCACCAAAAAGTCGGTCGGCGTGATACTGCCTGCCACCCTCACCTTCAACACTGGCGCGCCCGAGATCATGGAATGCGTGGCCGGTAGCTGCGAATACAAACTGGCGGGCACCGACGCATGGGTCAAGTCCAGCGCGGGCGAAAAGTTTAGCGTGCCGGGCAACGCCAAGTTTGATATTCGGGTGACTGAGCCCTACCACTACATCTGCCACTTCGGTTAATCCGCACCACCATGTCCAACACCATTCTGCAAAACATTCCCGCCGGCCAAAAAGTGGGCATCGCCTTCTCGGGCGGCCTAGACACCAGCGCCGCGCTGCACTGGATGAAGCTCAAGGGCGCAGTGCCCTACGCCTACACCGCCAACCTGGGCCAGCCCGACGAGGCTGACTACGACGAGATTCCCCGCAAAGCCATGGAGTACGGGGCCGAGAAGGCCCGCCTGATTGACTGCCGCCCCCAACTGGCTGCCGAAGGCATTGCCGCGCTGCAAAGCGGGGCTTTTCACATCACCACCGCAGGGGTGACCTACTTCAACACCACGCCGCTGGGCCGCGCAGTCACCGGCACCATGCTGGTCAGCGCCATGAAGGAAGACGACGTCAACATCTGGGGCGACGGCAGCACCTTTAAGGGCAACGACATTGAGCGCTTTTACCGCTATGGCCTGCTGACCAACCCCTCGCTCAAAATCTACAAGCCCTGGCTGGACCAACTGTTCATCGACGAGCTGGGTGGCCGCGCCGAGATGAGCGCCTTTATGACCGCGCACGGCTTTGGCTACAAGATGAGCGCCGAGAAGGCCTACAGCACCGACAGCAACATGCTGGGTGCCACGCACGAAGCCAAAGACCTGGAGCAATTGAGCAGCGGCATGAAGATCGTCAAGCCCATCATGGGCGTGGCCTTTTGGCGTGACGATGTGCCGGTGAAAGCCGAAGAAGTGACCGTGCGCTTTGAAGAAGGCCAACCCGTGGCGCTAAACGGCGTGGAGTACCCCGACCTGGTGACCCTGATTTTGGAAGCCAACCGCATTGGCGGGCGCCACGGCTTGGGCATGAGCGACCAGATAGAGAACCGCATCATCGAAGCCAAGAGCCGCGGCATTTACGAAGCGCCCGGCTTGGCGCTGCTGTTTGCTGCGTACGAGCGCTTGGTCACCGGCATTCACAACGAAGACACCATCGAGCAGTACCGCGACAATGGCCGCAAACTGGGCCGCCTGCTGTACCAAGGCCGCTGGTTTGACCCCCAAGCCATCATGCTGCGCGAAACCGCCCAACGCTGGGTCGCCAAGGCAGTGACCGGCTCGGTAACGCTAGAGCTGCGCCGGGGCAATGACTACAGCATTCTCAACACCGAGAGCCCCAACCTCACCTACGCGCCCGAGCGCCTGAGCATGGAAAAGGTAGAAGACGCGCCCTTTAGCCCGCTAGACCGCATTGGCCAGCTCACCATGCGTAACCTGGACATTGTGGATACGCGGGCCAAGCTGGGTATTTATGCCAAGTCAGGACTGCTGTCGCTGGGTGAAGGTGGCGACTTTTTGAGCCTGACAAACGACAAATAGTCAGGTACTTCGGCGCACGACCAGTTGCCAACCCACGTTGACACTGGTCTGCTGCAACTCTTCCCCGCGCATCAGGCTTAGCAGCATGGCTGCGGCACTTTGGCCGATTTCCACGCGCGGGGTTCGGATGGTAGTCAGCGGTGGCCACATTTGGTCGCTTCCAGCCAGATCATTAAAGCCAGCGATCGCTAATTGCTGTGGCACCTTAATGGCTAGCCGCAAGGCGGCCAACAGGCCACCTTGGGCTAAGTCATCGTTGCAAAAAAAGATGGCGTCCACATCGGGGTGGGCCCTGAGGTGTGTCTCCAGCAGTTGGCCTCCCAGTGCCATGGAAGACGGCTCGGGGCTTAAGCACTCCAACGCTGGGTCATGAATTCCTACAGTCTTAAGTGCCTGCCGATAGCCCTCCAGGCGCTGCAGCACGCGCGGGTCTAACTGCGCGGCCACAAAGGCAATGCGGCGACGCCCGGACACGAGCAAGTGCTCCGTCATGGCCAAGCCTGCCTCTTTTTGCGAGAAGCCCACACAGTGCTGCGCCGCATTGGCCGAGGTCTCCATCAAATGCACGCAGGGCACGCCACTGCGCTCAATGAGCTGCTGAGAACGGGCCGTGCGGTCAAAACCCGTCACCATAATTCCTGCCGGACGCTGGGCAAGATAGGTAGCGAGCAAGTCCTCCTCCTCTTGCGGGTGGTAGTGGGTCACGCCAATCAATATCTGATAGCCCGCAGGGTGCAAAGTGCGATGCACCGCTTCGAGCAAGTCCACAAACAAATTGTTGGACAACAGCGGTATGAGCACCACCACCGTGTTGCTGCGTGCACTGGCCAAGGCACGCGCCGCCGGGTCTGGCACATAGCCCAGCTGGCTGGCTGCTCGGCGCACGCGCTGCGCCAAATCGGCACTCACCGTGCGTTCACCGCGCAGCGCCCTAGAGGCCGTAATGCGGCTTACCCCGGCCGCCAGCGCCACATTGTCCAAAGTGACGCGGCCAGACGCCCTAGATTTGCGTGTTGAAACATTCATACTCAAGGGTATTCCCTAATAAAAACGCGAGGAAATCGGCACTAAGATAGCGCTATCACATCAATGCTTCTCGGAATGAAATTCTACATTCCGATTTTTTTAACACGCAAATGATAGCGCTATCCAAACTATGTACTCTGTTGTGATTATGGGCGTCGCCGGTTGCGGAAAGTCCAGCGTGGGGCAGCGCTTGGCAAGCACACTGGGGTGTCCACTCATTGAGGGCGATGCTTTTCACCCCAAGCAAAATGTTGAAAAAATGCGCAATGGCCAAGCCCTGAGCGACGCTGATCGGGCGGACTGGCTCAGCGCCTTGGGCCTAGAGCTATCCACCTACCCTGCGGGCGCGGTGTTGACCTGTTCCGCCCTGCGGCGCAGCTACCGCGACAGCTTGCGCAAGCACTCACCCGGCTTGTGTTTTGTGTTTCTAGACATCAACCCAGAAACGGCCCTACTACGCGTCACCGCACGCGCTGGCGAACACCTGTTCCCACCCAGTTTGGTAAGCAGCCAATTTGCCACACTGGAGTCACCCGTGGGCGAGCCGCGGGTGTTGCGCATAGATGCCGCCCTGCCCATAGAGACCATTACCAGCACCACCACCCAGTGGCTAGACACCGCATTTGCGAAGGACACCGTATGAACAACAACTACTTCCAAAAAATTGCCAACGTGCTTATGGCCATTTGCCTGGCCATCATGGCGTCGTCCGTGTTCCTCAACGTGGTACTGCGCTACGGCTTTGGCAGCGGTTTCGCTGCAAGCGAAGAGCTGTCTCGTTTGCTTTTTGTGTGGATGGTGTTTATAGGTGCCACAGCCGCCTATCCCAAGGGTGAACACATGGCGTTCACCAGCCTTCTCAAGCCTCTGTTCAAGCGGGGACGCAAAACACAACTCAAATTGGTCACGGGCCTCATCCATCTGCTGGTGGTGCTGAGTTGCGCGCTTATGGGCTGGGGCGCATGGCAGCAAGTGGTGATTGGGCTAGACAGCACCAGCCTAGTGGTGGGCTACTCCCAAGCATTGGTGCCGCTGCCCGCGCTCTTGTGCAGTGTGGGCATCGGGCTCATGGCGGCGTACCAACTCTTGATGGGGCGTGCGCTGGATTTGGGACACGAGGTTGAGGTCGATTAATTCGACCCTCACACACACTTAGGAAAATCATGAATCAGGGTTGGGTTGCTATCGTATTCGTTGTGGGCATGTTGGTGTTCATGGGTATTGGCATGCCCATGGCATTCGCCCTGCTGCTCACCGGTGCATCCATGGCGTGGGTACTGGGCTTCTTTGACACCCAGCTGCTTGCGCAAAACATGGTGGCCGGCGTGGACAGCTTTGCGCTGCTGGCGGTGCCATTTTTCATATTGGCCGGTGAGCTAATGAACGCGGGCGGCATTAGCCGGCGCATCATCACCATGGCACAAGCTTGGGTGGGTCACATCCCCGGCGGTTTGGGTTACGTCACCATTGGTGCGGCCATTTTGATGGCCAGCATGAGCGGCTCTGCCCTGGCCGACACCGCCGCCTTGGCCACCATATTGCTGCCCATGATGCGCGCCCATGGCTACCCCATGGCCACCTCGGCGGGACTGATAGCGTCGGGCGGCATCATTGCGCCAATCATTCCGCCGTCTATGCCATTTGTGATTTATGGCGTAACGACCAACACGTCTATTTCTGCGCTGTTTCTCTCAGGCATCGTGCCGGGCCTCATGATGGGCGCGGGTTTGCTCATTACTTGGCGCATCTTGTTGCGCAAGCTTGATTTGCCTGCGGGCAACAAGCTGCCCTTGGCCGACCGTCTGCGCGAAACTGGCAAGGCCTTTTGGGCGCTGCTCATGCCCGTCATCATCATTGGTGGCATGAAGACCGGTGTATTTACCCCCACCGAAGCAGCCGTAGTGGCCGCGGTGTATGCCTTGGTGATCGCATTTTTTGTGCACCGCGAAATGAAGCTGGCTGACCTGTATGGCGTGCTGGTCAGGGCGGCCAAGACCACGTCTGTCGTCATGCTGCTGTGCGCCGGTGCCCAAGTGGCCAGCTACATGATCAGCTTGGCAGATCTGCCCGCCACCATGACCGGCTGGCTTGGGCCGCTGATTGGCTACCCGATTCTTTTGATGCTAGTGATGCAAATTCTGCTGGTCCTCATCGGCACGGCGCTTGACCTCACGCCCACTATT
Organism: Rhodoferax sp.; assembly: GCA_044346675.1. GTDB lineage: Bacteria > Pseudomonadota > Gammaproteobacteria > Burkholderiales > Burkholderiaceae_C > Allorhodoferax. Next base: position 10,403 of record JBIIYT010000023.1, read on the forward strand.
TTGATCTTCGCTCCGGTGATGCTTCCCATCGCGGTGGCCGCAGGCATTGACCCCGTCTACTTTGGCTTGATGTTCATTCTGAATGGCTCCATTGGCCTTATCACTCCACCGGTGGGCACCGTACTCAACGTGGTAGCCGGTGTTGGAAAGATGCGGCTGGACGAAGTCATTAAGGGCGTAAACCCTTTCTTGCTGGTGTATTTCGTACTTCTACTCTTGCTCACACTCGTCCCAGAACTGGTCACCGTGCCACTGAAATGGATGCGTTAAGGCATGCAACTTGGTTATCCATGGGTTTGATTCCTCCACCGTCACTCTGACAATTTTTAACGTCCTATTCTTAAGGAGACTTTTATGAAACTGATTCGCCCCACCCTCATTTCTTGCATCGTTGCTGCGGGCTTGCTTGCCAGCGGCTTGAGCATGGCGCAAGACATCAAGCCAAGGCTGATTCGATTTGGCTACGGGCTCAATGAAGCATCCAACCAAGGCCGGGCCGCCAAAGTGTTTGCCGAGGAAATAGAAAAACTTTCTGGCGGAAAAATGAAGCTGCGCGCTGTGGGCGCAGCAGCACTGGGCTCTGACGTGCAAATGCAGCAGGCACTCATTGGCGGCGCACAAGAGATGATGGTGGGCTCCACCGCCACGCTCACCGGCATCACCAAAGAAATGGCTTTGTGGGATACACCGTTTCTGTTTAACAACGTGCAAGAGGCCGATGCCATTTTGGACGGCCCCATTGGCGACAAGGTTCGCAACAAGCTGGAGGAAAAAGGCTTGGTGGGCTTGGTCTACTGGGAAAATGGTTTTCGCAACCTAACAAATAGCAAACGCACTGTGACCAAACTTGAAGACCTTGAAGGAATCAAGCTACGCGTCATGCAAAACCCCGTGTTTCTGGATACGTTTAAGACACTAGGGGCAAACGCGGTGCCGCTACCGTTCTCTGAACTCTTTAGTGCGCTCGAAACCAAAGCCGTTGATGGCCAAGAAAACCCGTTCAACACCATTTTGTCTAGCCGCTTCTACGAAACGCAGAAGTTCCTCACCGTGTCTAACCACGTCTACAGCCCCTGGATAGTGCTTGCGAGCAAAAAGTGGTGGGATGCCTTGAGCAAAGACGAAAAAGCCGTGCTCGCGGCAGCAGCCAAGACCAGCCGCGACTTTGAACGCAAAGACACCCGCGCAGAAGCAGCCAAAGCTCTCTCCGACCTGAAGGAAAAGGGCATGGAAGTAACAGTGCTGCGCCCTACGGAAGCTGCGCGCATGCGTGAGAAGCTGACCACCATCAACGCGACCATTGCTACCAATGTAGGTATGGATTTGTTCAAGGAAACCCAGGCCGAGCTGGCGAAATTACGCAAATAGCCAGTATTTCAGCTGTCCAGCTTGTCTGGCCTGCTGATCACCTTTTTATCCTCCGAAGCAAGTCGCCTCTCGACCTTCTTCACATCCTCGGCGGGCGGCAGACTCTCGGGGCGTATGCCTCGCTCCAGCAAGGTATTGCGCACCGCCTTGTTGTTGGTAATGTGCTCGGAAGAAATGACTTTCTCGCTGCTCATCTGGTGTTGCCGGGCGTTAAAGATGGTGATTTCTGTGGCGAAGTCTTTGGCCTTCAGAAGAATCGTCGGTGCGAAGTCGGCCAGCGGGCGGCTGTCAGGCACCTTCCATTGCGCCTTCATGGCATGGGTGCTTTTGCCAAACAGGGCATGGTCACCTTTGCTGCGGATCAGGGCAAAGTCTTGGTTGCCACCCGTCTGCTCGAAAATGACCTGCGAAAGCTCTTTCTCAGTCTCACTGAGTTTGCGCCGGGCTTGCACGCGCTCCAGAGAGAGCATGCGTTCTTCAATGAGTTCAGCGCGTCGGGTTTGCACCGCAAAGTAGGTCTGTGCAAATGCAATTTCTGGTTTGCGAGGGTCACCGTTTTGGGCAACTAGGTAGCAGGCGTAGCGTGTGAGCATGATGTCTTCGATCTCACGCTCACTACCAGACCCCAGTTGCACCATTTTGTTGACGTCAACAAAATGGTCGCTCACCAAATGACCGCTGACCTCGCAAGCAGTCTTGGCTTTGCTGATAACGAGACCAAAGTTGCGCCACTCGCTGTAACCCAGCAGGTGCTGAATATCGCGGGCCAGCCAATACTCCACACCGCTCTCCGTCTGCTGCGCGTGGCCTTCAAAGGTTGTGGTTAGCGACTGCACTATCTCGGTCTTCATGTCGGATCCCCCAGTGGTGTTTCATGCTGCATTTCGCACATGGCTTCAGGGCTTGGCATAGGTAGGACAAACTTCTTGCGGAGCCCCAATATACTGACATTTTATACAGCATATTGTGACCGACGTAAGTTAAAAGCCTGAGCATGGAGAAAGTGGAAGATGCGCCGTTCTCTCCGCTGGACCGTATTGGGCAGTTGACTATGCGCAATCTGGACATCACTGACACCCGCGCCAAGCTGCAGGTTTATTCCAATGCTGGAATGTTGGAATTGGGCAAGGGGGATGACTTTTTGAAGTTGGGTAAGTAAGCCCCGGTTACCCCCAAAGATAAAGCCCGCCAAGTGACCAGCTTGGCGGGCTTTGTTGCTTTTGACCTTTACGCTGCGCTGCCTTTGGGCGGCTTGGCACCGAGCTTGGGGTTGGTGGGCTCGGTGGGCGCTGGCAAGTAGTTGGCTTTGCTCACCACCTTCTTACCGGTTTTGGCCTCCAGCGCTTTGCGGGCGTTGCCTGCAATTTTTCCACCTTCTTTGGCGGAGGTGCGGTTTTCATCAAAGCCCAGCGCATCGCTGCGGCGGGCAATCTCGGTGGTGCTTGCCTCACCCAGCATGGTGAAAATCAGCTCCAGATCAGTCATGTGGTCGCGCAGGTTGTTGCCCGTCTTCACCACATCCAAACCCTTGAGATGGCTGTGTTCTACCGGTGTCACACCAAAAGTGGCACGGGCGATTTCAGCGGTCAAGATGGAATACTCTTTACCTTCGGCGACGCCCCGCGCCCTCCACTCGTCGGTCAACTCCCCACGCACGCTAATGGAGCGCAGCCGCTTCTCAATCCACGCTTGCGGATAGCCCTTGGCCTGGTACAGCTCACGGGCACGGGCGCTGGCCAGCTCGGGGTTTTCAATCTCTTGCACCCGCTCGTAACCCACCTGCGCCAGCCAGCGCTTGAAGGGCTCGGCCTTGGGTGACGGGATGGACTGGATGATGCGAAACAGACCCTCGGTGTTGGCGCAATTGGTTTCGCGCATTTTTCCATCTGGGGCGCGCATTGCAAGGGGGGTACAAGTTGTACCCCAGTTGGCGTCGAGCACGGGGTCACGACTGCGCATCTTCTTGATGTACTGTCGCGGGTCGGCCGAATCGGTGAGCACCACAATGACATCGGTCAATGCAAACCACCACTCCTCGTTATGCCAGACGCGGCGAATGCTGGCCTCTTGAAAAACAGCGATGTGGTTTGCGGACTTGGTTGGAGATGCAGGTTTCATAATGTCTCAGCCATCAATTGCTGCAATTATGTACAGTATATTGCCAGTCAAGTGAAAACTTGGTGGGTTTTCTTACTCCAGCGCATATGACTCAAGCGGGGACACGCCCCTCATTCATCCCCCG
>JBIIYT010000236.1:0-4381 GCA_044346675.1 Rhodoferax sp.
CTAGCTGAATACTTTGAATGACGGTGTTCACAGCAGATTCAACGTCTGCAAACGTGCATACAGCTGCCGATACAGCCTCTGGAAGAGGGTACAAGCGCACCGTAACCTCCACAATCAAACCCAGCGTGCCTTCACTGCCCACAAACAATCGCGTCAGGTCATACCCGGTAGATGACTTTTTGGCACGCCCCGCTGTTTTGATTACTTTGCCATCGGCAGTGACCACCGTGAGTGCAACCACATTTTCGCGCATGGTCCCGTACCGAACAGCATTAGTACCCGAAGCACGTGTGGCAGCCATACCACCCATAGAAGCATCCGCTCCCGGATCAATGGGAAAAAACAAACCACTGCTGCGAATCTCCTGGTTCAGTTGCATGCGCGTGACGCCCGCCTGGACCGTACACGTAAGGTCATCAACGTCTAAGGCCAACACCTTGTTCATTTTCGACACATCAATAGTGATGCCACCATGTATCGCCAGCACATGTCCTTCTATAGATGAGCCCGCGCCATAAGGAATCACAGGCACTTTATGGGCTGCGCACAAGTTGATCGCATCCACCACATCTTGAGTCGACTGCGCAAACACAACCGCATCAGGTGCCATGGTCGGGTACGGTGACTCGTCCCTGCCATGTTGGTTACAAACAGACTCCCCGGTGCTGCAGTCGGCACCAAAGCGTGTTTTCAGACTTTCTATCAGCAATGCCGGGGCTTGGCGGGAACGTCGGGAGGTGTCGGTCGTGGTTGTCATCTTGAACATCTCCTCTTGTTTGATTTTAAATTTTGCATCTGAGTCGCCATTGCAAGAAGTTAGTTTTTTAGCCATATCTAGGGTAATTGCACCAAGCTCTGCCGCAGCGTAGGCGCGTTTGTAAAGTAACTTTTTGTGCCCAAACTGCATGGACCTCCGCATGAGTGTCAAGGCCGCTGCTTGCATCAGTTCAGGGTCTTTGCAGCGCTTCAGCGCCCGAATTTCAGCGCGTTTCACATATTCCTCCGATACTGTCCACCCACCTCAAACAGAGCGTGGGTGATTTGCCCGAGCGAGCAGCAGCGCACCGCATCCATCAGCACGTCAAAGACGTTTTGATTTTCTATCACCGCCTGTTGCAAGCGCTGCAGCATGGCAGGTGAGGTGTCTACATGGCGGGCATGGAAGTCTGCCAAGCGCTTGAGCTGGCTTTGCTTTTCTTCATCGGTGCTGCGAGCCAACTCTAGCTTGTCCATCACTGCGTCGCCATGCGGGTTGCGGAAGGTGTTGACACCGATGATGGGCAACTCCCCCGTGTGTTTTAGCATCTCATACGCCATGCTTTCATCTTGTATCTTGCCGCGCTGGTAGCCCGTCTCCATCGCTCCCAGCACACCGCCGCGTTCGGCAATGCGGTCAAACTCTAGTAACACTGCTTCCTCTAGCAACTCGGTAAGCTCTTCGATAATGAAGGCGCCTTGAGAAGGGTTCTCATTTTTGGCCAGGCCCCACTCGCGGTTGATGATGAGCTGGATAGCCATGGCTCGACGCACCGAGTCTTCGGTAGGCGTGGTGATGGCTTCGTCAAAGGCGTTGGTATGCAGACTGTTGCAGTTGTCGTAAATGGCAATGAGCGCTTGCAGCGTGGTGCGAATGTCGTTGAACTGGATTTCCTGCGCATGCAGGCTGCGCCCACTGGTTTGGATGTGGTATTTGAGCTTTTGGCTGCGCTCTTTGGCACCATAGCGCTCTTTCATGGCCACCGCCCAGATGCGCCGCGCTACCCGGCCCATGACGGTGTATTCGGGGTCCATGCCGTTGCTGAAGAAGAAGCTCAGATTGGGCGCAAAGTCATCTATGTGCATGCCGCGCGCAAGGTAGGCCTCCACAAAGGTAAAACCATTACTCAGGGTGAACGCCAGCTGACTAATGGGGTTGGCCCCAGCCTCTGCAATGTGGTAGCCGCTGATGGACACGCTGTAGAAGTTGCGCACCTCGTGCTGCACAAAATACTGCGCAATGTCGCCCATGACCTTGAGGCTAAATTCAGTGGAGAAGATGCAGGTGTTTTGGCCCTGGTCTTCTTTCAAGATATCGGCCTGCACAGTGCCACGCACGTTGGCCAGCACCCATTCGCGTATCTTGGCGGCCTCGGTGTCAGTGGGCTCGCGCTTGTTTTCAGTTTTGAACTTATCGAAATTCTGGTCAATAGCCGTGTTCATGAACATGGCCAGTATGGTGGGCGCCGGGCCGTTGATGGTCATGCTCACACTGGTGGCGGGGTCACACAAGTCAAAGCCGCCATACAGCACCTTCATGTCGTCCAGCGTGGCAATACTCACACCACTGTTGCCCACCTTGCCGTAGATGTCGGGGCGCAAATCCGGGTCGTTCCCATAAAGGGTGACGCTGTCAAATGCGGTGCTTAAGCGCTTGGCGGCCATGCCTTGGGACAGCAGCTTAAAGCGCGTGTTGGTGCGAAAGGCATCGCCTTCGCCAGCAAACATACGCGTGGGGTCTTCCCCTTCGCGCTTAAAAGCAAATGTGCCGGCCGTATAGGGGTAGCTGCCGGGTACGTTGTCCAGCATGAGCCACTTCAATATCTCTCCATGGTCCTCAAACTGGGGCAAGGCCACCTTGCGGATGGTGGTGCCAGAGAGGCTTTTGGTGGTGAGTGCGGTGCGGACTTCTTTGTCCCGAATCTTGACCACGTATTCATCGCCCGCATAGGCCTTTTGCAATTCAGGCCAGTGCGCCAACAGCTTGCGCTCTGGCGCACCCATGCGCTCGGTGCGCTGGGCGACCAGTTCGGTCACTGCCAGCACGGCGCCCTGCTTGTCGCGGTTGGCCTCTTGCAGCATGCGAGCGGCTTGGGTGAGCTGCTGCACTTCTCTAGCCAACACCGCTTGCGCACGGGCGCGGGCTTTGTAGCTGCGTACGGCGTCACTGATCTCGGCCAGGTAACGGGTGCGCGCAGCGGGCACCACCGGGGTTTGGTTGGAGCTATGGCGCACCGCCACCCTAGGTAGCAAGCCGTGGGCTTGCACCGGCAAGCCCAGTTCTTTTAAGCGCTCTAGCAGCGCTTGGTACAGGGCGGTCACGCCATCGTCGTTAAAGCGTGCGGCCATGGTGCCAAACACGGGCATCTGGTCTGGGGGAGTAGTCCACGCTTCTTGGTTGCGTTGCACTTGCTTGGCCACGTCACGCAGGGCGTCCGCTGCCCCTTTACGGTCAAACTTGTTGATGGCCACCAACTGGGCAAAGTCCAGCATGTCAATTTTTTCTAGCTGGCTGGCTGCGCCAAACTCAGGGGTCATTACATACAGCGGCACATCCACCAGCGGCACGATGGCCGCGTCGCCCTGGCCTATGCCCGATGTCTCCACCACAATGAGGTCGAACCCCGCCACCTTGCAAGCGGCGATCACGTCGGGCAAGGCGGCGCTGATCTCGGAGCCAAAGTCACGAGTGGCCAAAGACCGCATGAACACGCGTTCGCCCTGCTGCCATGAGCCTATGGCGTTCATGCGAATGCGGTCGCCCAAGAGGGCACCACCACTCTTGCGGCGGCTGGGGTCTATGGAGATGACGGCTACGCGCAGGCTGTCGCCCTGGTCCAGGCGCAGGCGGCGAATGAGCTCGTCGGTGAGAGACGACTTGCCCGCACCCCCAGTGCCGGTGACACCCACCACTGGAACTATTTTCGCTGCTACAGTAGTAGCCGCTAGCGCACGTATTTGCTGCGCTAACGCCTCATTTGCCTTGCCAGATTCCACCGCGGTCAGCCACTGGGCCAGGGCGCGCCAGCTGGCCTGGGTGTGGCCTTGCAGAGCCTCAAACTGTGTGGGGGCCAAAGGACTCAGGTCTTGGTCGCAGCGCATGACCATCTCGCCAACCATGCCAGCCAGCCCCATGCGCTGGCCGTCTTCGGGGCTGTAGATGCGGGCCACGCCGTAGGCCTGAAGCTCAGCTATTTCGCTGGGCACAATTACGCCACCGCCGCCGCCAAACACCTTGATGTGCGCGCCACCTCGCTCGCGCAGCAAATCAACCATGTATTTGAAGTACTCGACATGGCCGCCCTGGTAGGAGCTGATGGCGATGCCTTGGACGTCTTCTTGCAGCGCGGCGCTCACCACCTCTTGCACACTGCGGTTGTGCCCTAGGTGGATGACCTCGGCCCCCATGCCTTGCAGGATACGGCGCATAATGTTGATGGCTGCGTCGTGCCCATCAAACAGACTGGCGGCCGTAACAAAGCGCACTTTGTTGGTGGGCCGGTACTGGGCCAAGGCTTGGTATTCAGCGGAGAGTTGTGTCATGGCGGCGCTCAAGCAACAAGTGCGGTAGGTTGATCGATCACCGCTGTGGCACGAAACAATGTTCGCAACTCCGCCCAGCGCA
>JBIIYT010000024.1:0-13915 GCA_044346675.1 Rhodoferax sp.
TGCGAGTCGGACACCAAGAGCGAACCATTGGTACCAATGCGGCGAATGTCTTCATCGCCGCGCAGCACAAACTGGGTATCGCCACGGTCGGTGTGCACGCTCCAGGTGCAAGGGGTGGAATAGCTGCTAGCGGAGATAATTTTTTCGATCACGGGCATAAACTCGCGGCTCGCGAGTTCAGCCCGTATCAAGGTCTGAGCCGGTTGCGGCACTAAGGCCAGCGCATCTATCCATGCCACCTCGTGGCCGAGTAAATCCACCATCGCAATCCCATCCTCTGGCGACTGCACAGGGAAAGCGCGCACCGGCACCACCCCTTCATAACGCACACCTTGGGCCGTGGTGAGCGCCAGCGTACCAAAGGCGTTGCGCTCTAGTGCAAATACATCGGGGCTTGTAAGCATGGTGCTGCTCATACGCTGGCCTCATTGCGGGCTTGGGCTTGATACAAGTTGTAGTAAGCGCCTTCTTGGGCCATGAGTGCGTCGTGTGAGCCCTCTTCCACCACGCGTCCACGGTCTAACACTACCAGCCGGTCGGCACGGTGCAGCGTGGACAAGCGGTGGGCAATGGCAATGGTGGTGCGGCCCTGCACCAAGTTCTCTAGCGCTTTTTGAATTTCCTTCTCCGTCTCAGAGTCCACAGACGAGGTGGCTTCGTCCAAGATCAAGATGCGCGGGTCAATCAGCAGCGCGCGCGCAATAGAAATGCGTTGACGCTCCCCACCGGACAAACCCTGCCCGCGCTCACCCACCATGGAGTCATAGCCTTGCGGCAAGCGCAGAATAAACTCATGGGCATGCGCCGCGCGGGCTGAAGCAATAATTTCTGCGCGCGTGGCATGGGGCTTGCCATAGGCTATGTTCTCAGCAATGGTGCCGAAAAACAAAAATGGCTCCTGCAACACCAGCCCAATGTTTTGCCGGTAGTCTGCTATGGCGTAGGAGCGAATGTCGACCCCATCGACCAAAATTGCCCCCTCCGATACGTCGTAAAAGCGGCAAATCAAGTTCACCAGCGTGCTCTTGCCCGAACCGCTGTGGCCCACCAAACCGATCATCTCACCGGGGGCAATTTTCAAGCTAATGGCACGGTTCACTTCGCGATTGCCATACCGAAAGCCCGCCTCGCGCACCTCTATATGCCCCTGGACTTTCCCCATGGGCACGGGCTTGAGTGGCTCAGGCACGCTGGAGACGTGGTCCAAAATGTCAAAGATACGTTTGGCTGCGGACGCCGTTTTTTGGGTGTCCGAGACAATACGGCTCATGGAATCGAGGCGCCCATAGAAGCGACCAATGTAAGCAATTGCCGCGAGCAACATACCCACCGTGATCTCGCCCTTGGCCACTTGCCAAATGCCAAAGCCCCACACCACCAGCAGACCTATTTCGGTCAATAGCGAGACGCTGGGTGAGAACAGCGACCATATCTTGTTAATCCGATCATTGACCAAAAGATTATGCTGGTTGGCCTCGCGAAAACGCTTAGCTTCGCGCTGCTCTTGCGCAAAGGCCTTCACGACGCGAATACCGGGAATGGTGTCGGCCAACACATTGGTCACTTCACCCCACACGCGGTCAATTTTTTCAAAGCCTGTGCGCAGCCGATAGCGCACGATATGAATCATCCAGCCGATAAAGGGCAGTGGCAAAAGCGTAATGAGCGCAAGCCAGGGATTCAGCGAAAACAGAACCACCGCAGTCATGACAATCATCACCACATCGCTGGCAAAGTCGGTCAGGTGCAAAGACAAGTACACAGCAATACGGTCACTCCCGCTACCCACACGCGAGAGCAAGTCACCCGTTCGCTTGCCCCCAAAATACTCCAAGGACAAGCGAAGCAAGTGCTCGTAGGTGGTGGTGCGCAGGTCTGCGGCAATGCGCTCAGAAACCAAGGCCAGCACATACGATTTGGCCCAACTCAACACCCAAGCGAGTAGGCCCGCGCCGAGCAGGCCCGAGAGGTACCACACGATGGTGAGGGGCTCAATGTGTTGCCCGTTTTGAAAGGGAATGAGCACCTCATCGACCAAGGGAATCGTCAAATACGGAGGAACTTGGCTAGCTGCGGTGCCCAGCAGCATCAAAATGAAGCCCAGCGATAGCTGCCCACGGTAGGGTTTGGCAAAACGCCAAAGCCTCAACAGCGTCCAAGTAGACGGTGGGGTGTGCACTACTTTGGCACACACCGGGCACTCTTCTTGGCCAGGCTCTAACAAGGCCTTGCAACTAGGGCACAAATCAAGGGCTGGCGCAGCAACGGTTTGGCTCGTCAGATGCCCCTCAAGCTGGGCACGAAACTGGTCGACCAAACGAATGGCTTGCAAGTTTTGCCCCAAGGTAAAGCGCCAAGTGCTGAGCAAACTTTGCGTATCAAGCAAATCAATGTGACCCACACCGGCATGGTCATGGTGGCGAATTTTCAGCCCAGGGCGGTAGGGCCATTCTTGCCATGCAGCACCATCACTTTGGCGCGCCAGCAAGCGCTGGTTGGTAACCGCTACCACACCTTTGACAAAATGGAGCTGCGCATCAAGGTCAACCTCAAGCACGGCCAACACGTTCTCCTGAGGTTGGAGTGGTAATTGCACATTGGCAAGCCCGGTTTGGGAAAGTTCACTGGTCATTTAAAACGGATCGTCTCTTATGAATATAGTTTTTGGCTCGACAATATTACGCTTAAGCCACTGATGCCCTATTACGGCGGGGCCACAGTAAGCGAGAATACACAACGCGCGCGGCGCGCCAACGGTGGACTGCCTCATTTTCAACGAGCCATGACAATTAAGAAAAACATTGAAATTCTTCGGGTAACCCACCTGCGGGGGCCCAATATTTGGACTTATCGTCCCGTCATAGAAGCCTGGGTAGACATTGGCGAGCTGGAAGACCACCCCTCCAATACATTGAGCGGATTTTACGAGCGTCTGACCGCCTACTTGCCCGGCCTGATAGAGCACCACTGCAGCCCCGGCGTGCGGGGTGGCTTTTTGCAAAGGCTGGAGGAAGGCACCTGGGCTGCGCACATCATGGAGCACGTGGCGCTGGAGCTGCAAAACATGGCGGGCATGCGCACCGGCTTTGGCAAGGCGCGCCAAACGTCTCAACGCGGCATCTACAAAATAGCCTTTCGCACTCGGCAAGAGGATGTGGGACGCGCGGCGGTTGTCGTCGCACGTGACTTGGTCATGGCCGCCATCAATAACACCCCTTTTGATGTGGCAGGCCAAGTGGCACAACTGCATAGCAAGGTCGATTCGCTGTGCTTAGGCCCGAGCACTGCGCATATTGTCGACGCGGCCACAGACCGCAACATCCCCTCCATTCGGCTAACTGATGGCAACTTGGTTCAACTGGGCTATGGCATTGCACAGCGCCGTATTTGGACGGCTGAGACCGACCAAACCAGCGCGATAGCCGAAGAAATTGCCTGCGACAAAGACCTGACTAAATCTCTGCTGCAATCGTGTGGTGTACCCGTGCCTGAAGGGCAATTGGTCAAAAGTTCCGAAGACGCATGGGCTGCAGCCCAAGACATAGGCCTACCCGTGGCGGTCAAGCCCTACGATGGCAACCACGGACGCGGTGTTTCCTTGGATTTACAGACACAGGCAGAAGTCCAAGCGGCTTACGAGCTCGCCCACCGCAAGGGCGGTGGCAGCGTCATCGTGGAAAAGTTTATTCCCGGCAATGAGCACCGTCTGCTGGTGGTGGGCAAGCGCGTGATTGCGGCGGCCCGTGGGGAAACCTGCTGGGTGGTGGGTGACGGCGTGAACACCATTGAGGCCTTGGCCCACTTGCAAATCAACACCGACCCGCGCCGTGGCGATGCAGAAGAAGCCCCTTTGAACAAAGTCAAACCCAGCGAGAGCGCAGAGATATTGCTGGAACTTGAACGCGTGGGTCTCACCCCCGATTCAGTGCCTTCACTGAACCAAAAAGTACTGATCCAACGCAATGGCAACGTAGCGTCTGACGTTACCGACCGCGTGCACCCCAGCGTTGCCGCCACAGCCGCGCTGGCAGCGCGCATTGTGGGGCTAGACATTGCGGGAGTAGACATGGTGTTGGAGGACATCTCCCAACCCATCACCGCGCAACGAGGCGCAGTCATTGAGGTCAACGCTAGCCCGGGCTTGCTGGCCCATATCAAACCCGCGGACGGCACACCCCAGCCGGTGGGCAAAGCCATCATCGAGCACCTGTTCCATGCCGAGCACAGCGGGCGCATTCCCATTGTGGGCATTAACGGCACCCAAAACACAGGCCGCATCGCGCGCTTGGTGGCGTGGCTGGTGCACATCAGCGGCAAACATGTGGGCTTGGCTTGTAGCGAAGGCCTGTACCTGGACGGCCGTCAGGTAGATTCCAAAGACTGCGCGCACTGGGAAGCGGGGCAGCGCATTTTGATCAACCGTTCGGTGCAGGCCGCCGTGTTTGAAAACAGCAGCGCCATGATTTTGGGAGAGGGCTTGGCCTACGACAAATGCTCGGTAGGCGTGGTCACCGATGTAGCTTGGAATGAGTCCTTGGCGGAGTTTGATATTTTGGATGCCGAGCAGGCCTACAAAGTGGCCCGCACGCAAGTGGACGTGGTGCTGCCCACTGGCACAGCGGTGCTCAACGCAGCCGATGCCCAAGCGCTGGAGTTGGCTGCCCTATGCGATGGCAAAGTCATTTTTTACGGGCCTGCCCCTGAGCACGCCACCATTGCGCAGCACCGCGCCGCAGGTGAGCGCGTGGTGTATGTGCATGACAAGCACATTGTGCTGGCCCAGGGCATGCAAGAAGTCGCCCTTTTCGCCTTGGCCGCGCTCCAACCAGCCAAGGCCTCCAAGCCTGAGATGGTGATGGCAGCAGTGGCGGCCGCATGGGCTTTGGATATTGCGCCAGAACTCATTGGCGCAGGCCTGCGCACGTTTGAATCTAACCCTAAAAAAACCCCTTACTAGGCAGACCAGCAGACCATGGAAGTTACACGCATCAGAGCCCTGCGCGGGCCTAACCTGTGGAGTCACCACACCGCCATTCAGTCGGTCGTATCTTGCACCGCGCAAGAGTGCGCCATTGGCAACATTGCCGGGTTTGAGACACGCCTGCGCGCCCGCTTTCCAGAGATCAGCCCCTTTCAGTCCACGGGCAACGACGGCACGATTGCCATGGCACGCGTGTTGGAGTTGGCCGCATTGGGCTTGCAAGCACAAGCGGGCTGCCCAGTCACCTTCAGTTGCACCACCCCTACGGTAGATGCACGGGTATACCAAGTGGTAGTGGAATACAGCGAAGAAGACGTGGGCTTGCTGGCCTTTGACCTGGCCCAGGCTTTGTGCCAGTCGGCACTGGACGACACGCCCTTTGATTTGGCCAGCGCCCTGGCTCAGCTGCGCGATCTGGACGAAGACGTGCGCTTGGGGCCCAGCACTGGCTCTATTGTGGACGCGGCGGCGGCCCGTGGCATACCCCACAGCCGCATGACCGAGGGCTCTATGGTGCGCTTTGGCTGGGGCTCCAAGCAGCGGCGTATTCAAGCGGCCGAGATGGACTGCACCAGCGCCATCTCTGAAGCCATCGCGCAAGACAAAGAACTCACCAAAAAACTACTGGCCGCAGCAGGTGTGCCAGTACCTATGGGCCGCGCAGTGAGCGACGCACAAGACGCATGGAAAGCCGCCTGCGAAATTGGGCTCCCCGTGGTGGTAAAGCCAAAGGACGGCAACCAAGGCAAGGGCGTGACCGTCAACATCACCACCCAAGAACAGTTGGTGGCCGCCTACGCAGTGGCCACGGAGTTTCGCGACGACGTGCTGGTAGAACGCTACATGCCAGGAAACGACTTTCGTCTGCTGGTGGTGGGGGACCAAATGGTGGCCGCAGCGCGGCGCGACCCACCCAAGGTAGTGGGCGACGGTACCCACACCATCAAAGAGTTGGTAGACCAGGTGAACCTGGACCCGCGCCGGGGCTCTGGGCACTCTACGTCACTTACCAAAATACGTTTTGACGATATTGCCCACGCGTGCTTGGCCTCCCAAGGCTTTACGGCAGATTCCATCCCCGCCCAAGGGCAACGGGTGAATCTGCGCAATAACGCTAATTTGTCTACCGGTGGCTCGGCCACCGATGTCACCGATGATGTGCACCCCGAAGTGGCCGCCCGCGCTGTTGCAGCCGCCCACATGGTGGGGCTGGATATTTGTGGCGTAGACGTGGTGTGTGACAGCATATTGCGCCCGATTGAAGAGCAAGGCGGCGGGGTGGTAGAGGTGAACGCCGCGCCAGGCCTGCGCATGCACTTGGCCCCCTCTTTCGGCAAGGGCCGTGATGTGGGCAAAGCCATTATTTCCAGCATGTTCAAGCCCGGGCAAGATGGGCGCATTCCCGTCGTGGCGGTCACTGGCACCAATGGCAAAACCACCACCGTGCGGCTCATCTCCCACTTGCTCACGAACAACGACATGTGCGTGGGCATGACCAATACCGACGGCGTGTATGTGGGCGGCAACTGCATTGACACAGGTGACTGCAGCGGCCCCAAGAGTGCGCGCAGCGTGCTCTTGCACCCCGATGTAGACGCCGCAGTGCTGGAGACCGCGCGTGGCGGTATCTTGCGTGAAGGCTTGGCCTTTGACCGCTGCGACGTGGCCGTGCTCACCAACGTGGGCGCGGGCGACCACTTAGGCCTGAACTACATCACGACCGTGCAAGACTTGGCCGTACTCAAGCGGGTGATCGTGCAAAACGTCTCAGCCAAAGGCACTGCGGTGCTCAATGCTACAGACCCCATCGTGGCAGCCATGGCCAGCAAGTGCAAAGGCGCAGTGACCTTTTTTGCGGTGGACCGCTCGCACCCCATCATGGCCACCCATTTGGCACGCGGGCAAGCTGCGGTGTATGTGGAAGACCACCACTTGGTGGCCGCCAAAGGCGACTTTAAAGAAAAAATTGCGCTCTCCGAGATTCCCATCACCATGAACGGCGCAATTGGCTTTCAGGTAGAAAACGTCATGGCCAGCGTGGCTGCGGCATGGGCGCTAGGTTTGAGCTGGAGCACCATTCGCCGCGGGCTAGCTAGTTTTTCTAACGACAACGACAACGCCCAAGGCCGCTTCAACCTGTTTACCTACCGTGGGGCCACCGTCATTGCCGACTATGGGCACAACCCCGACGCCATGCTGGCCTTGGTGCAAGCGGTGCGAGCCATGCCCGCCACACGCCGCTCGGTAGTCATCAGCGGCGCGGGCGATAGGCGCGACCAAGACATTCGCCAACAGACCGAGATACTGGGCGGCGCTTTTGACGAAGTGGTGCTGTACGAAGACCAGTGCCAACGCGGGCGCAAAGACGGCGAAGTGATCGCCCTCTTGCGCGAAGGCCTAGCGAACGCCAGCCGCACCACCAGCGTGAGCGAAATTCACGGGGAATTTTTGGCGATTGATACCGCCATGGACAAATTGCAGGCAGGCGAGTTGTGTTTGATTTTGGTAGACCAAGTGGCCGAAGCTTTAGCCTACATCGCCAACAAGGTGAAGGGCGGCTGAGCTCAAGGGCGCCGCAGACCAGCAAAGTCAGCGACCCTCGGCGGCGGGGCCTCGGCCCATCAGTGTGGCCACCGCTTGGGCGGGCAACACCCGGCCATCGAGCAAATCCACCACATTTTGGGTGATGGGCATCTCCACCCCCAAGCTTTGCGCCCGTTGCAGCACCGTGCGGGCGCTGTAGACGCCCTCAGCCACATGGCCCAAAGCCTCTACTGCTTGCTGCAAGCTTTGGCCTTGGGCCAAGGCCAAGCCCACGCGCCGGTTGCGCGAAAGATCGCCCGTAGCAGTCAGCACCAAGTCACCTACGCCACTCAGGCCCATAAATGTCTCAGGGCGCGCGCCCAAGGCAGAGCCCAAACGCATCATCTCCGCCAAACCCCGGGTGATGAGCGCAGCACGGGCGTTCAGGCCCAATTGCAAACCATCGCACAAACCCGTGGCAATGGCCAAGACGTTTTTTACCGCTCCACCCACTTCCACACCCACCACATCGTCGTTGGCATACACCCGCAAAGTGGGGCTGTGAAAGGCTGCCACCAGCGCGTCCCGCACGCTCTGGTGTGCGCTAGCGCCCACCAAGGCGGTAGGCTGGCCAGCGGCCACCTCTTGGGCAAAGCTGGGGCCACTGAGCACACCACTGCGCAGCGCGGGGGCTACTTGGGCCTGAATCTCATGGCCCAGCAGACCAGACCCATCGCCACTGCGGGCCTCAAAGCCCTTGCACAGCCACGCCAAAGGCACGGTGCAGTCCTGGAGCTGTGTCAGTAGCCCACGCAAACCCGACATGGGTGAGGCCAGAATCGCCAGGTCTTGCTGCGCCAACACTCCTGGCAAATCTGAGCCGTCTGCTGAACTCAGACTCAAACCTGACGGAAAGGCAACACCCGGCAAATACCGTGCGTTTTGCCTACTCTGGCGCATGGCTTGGGCTTGGGCAGAGTCACGCGCCCACAGCGTCACGGCGTGCTGTGCCCGGGTGTTGCCCGCCGCACTGACCGCCAGCGCCGTACCCCAAGCCCCCGCCCCAAGCACTATTATTTTCATAGCATTAAAAGCTTATATATAAAGCGCAAAAGGCTATTTTTAGTCAGGTTACTGAGGCAAACTGCCCTCTGGTGCCTGCGCAGCCTGCAGCTTTTGCTGCTCATACATCGCTTGGAAATTGATTTCCGACAAATGCACAGGGGGGAAACCGGCACGCTGAATCAAATCGGCCACATTGCCACGCAAGTAGGGGTACACGATTTGCGGGCAGGCAATGCCCATGACCTGACCCAGCGGCTCTTGGGCCAAATTGCGGATCTCGAAAATGCCAGCCTGCTTGACCTCTACCAAGAACACGGTTTTATCTTTAACTTTGGTTTGCACAGTGGCGGTCACGCACACTTCAAACACGCCTTCAGCAATCGCAGCGGACTCCACGCCCAGCTGAATATCCACCGAGGGCTGCTCTTGCTCCAACAAAATAGCGGGGGAATTGGGCTGCTCTAACGATGCCTCTTTGAGGTACACACGCTGGATTTGGAATACGGGGTCAAGTTCGGCCATGGGGAAAATCTTTCAAAATAAATAGATGCCATACCCCCAAACAACGAGGGATGAGCAAACGAATAAGGGAAATTCGCTTGGCGCGAATTATGTCAGGCCGCTTCCAGCAAAGGCATGAGGCCACCACGGCTGTCCAACGCAACCAGGTCATCACACCCCCCTACATGGGTTGCCCCAATGAAAATTTGCGGCACCGTGCGCCGTCCGGTCAGCTCCATCATTTTGATGCGCTCATCGGGATTGGCATCCACGCGCACCTCCTCAATGTGGTTAACGCCTTTGGATTGGAGGATGCGTTTGGCCTGCAGGCAAAAAGGGCAAACGGCGGTGGTGTACATTTTTACGGTTTGCATACGTTCAGGCCTTTTCTAAGGGTAAGCCGGCCTTTTTCCAAGCCAGTAGTCCACCGCCTAAACCTTGGGCCTGCTCAAACCCCAGCTTCTTCGCAATCAAGACCGCCTTGTTCGATCGTATTCCGGTGGGACACACCAAAATGAGCGGCAAGCCCTTGTTTTTGACCGCAGCGCTGAGTTTGGCTTCTAGGTCGGCCAGAGGAATATTTTTAGACCCCACCACATGCCCCAAGGCAAACTCAGCTGCATCACTGACATCCACGACTACGGCTTTTTCACGGTTAATGAGCTGCACTGCCGCGCCAGGAGCCAAGCCGGCGGCGGAAGCGCCCTGAATCAAGGGCCATGCCAGCATGGCGCCAGAGATGAGGGCCACCGAAATCAACATCCAGTTATTGATAAAAAAATTCACTTTGTTCCTTGTAAGTTGCGCTATTTCGGCTCAAACGCCAAACGGGCATTTTAGAATGCTGTGTGGATTCACGCCGAATCCATGGCCTTTTTAGCCCTCTAAGTCTTATTCTTACTGTTCCCTGCCATGTACAAACTTGTTCTTGTTCGCCACGGCGAATCCACCTGGAATCTGGAAAACCGCTTTACTGGCTGGACCGATGTGGACCTCACCCCCACGGGCGTAGAACAAGCCAAGAATGCCGGTCGCCTACTCAAAGCCGCTGGCTACGAGTTTGACGTGGCCTACACCAGTGTGCTCAAGCGCGCCACCCGCACCTTGTGGCATTGCCTAGACGAGATGGACCGCACTTGGCTGCCCGTCGTGCACAGCTGGCGCTTAAACGAGCGCCACTATGGCGCGCTACAGGGCCTGAACAAGACCGACATGGCCAAGCAATACGGTGACGCACAGGTGTTGGTGTGGCGACGCAGCTATGACACCCCCCCGCCCGCTCTAGAGCCTAGCGACGCCCGCTGCGAACGCAGCGACATTCGCTACGCAAAATTGCAAGCCGGGCAAGTCCCCTTGACCGAGTGCCTCAAAGACACGGTCGAGCGCGTCATGCCCTTGTGGCAAGAGGCAATGGCCCCCGCTATTTTGGCGGGTAAGCGCATTGTGGTCGCGGCGCACGGCAACTCTATTCGCGCCTTGATCAAATATTTGGACAACATCTCGGACGAAGACATTGTGGGTGTCAACATTCCCAACGGCATTCCCTTGGTGTATGAGCTAGATGCCCAACTGCGCCCTCTTCGCAACTACTATCTGGGTGATGCACAAGCTGCAGCCCAAGCCGCTGCCGCGGTAGCATCCCAAGGCAAGGCATAAGCAAAGGTTTTCAAAATTGGCGCCCGACGTATTGCGCGTGCGCGGTGTATATTGAAAACATACAGGAAAAATTATGGGTCACAAACTAAAGATTACTGGCTGGGTCGCATTAGGCGTAATGGCGGGGGCGTTAACCACGGTATCTCTGCAGACCGTAGCGCGCGGCACAGTGGCGCCCTTGCCGCTGGAGGAGCTGCAACAGCTTGCACAAGTGTTTGGAATGATAAAAAGCACTTATGTGGAGCCGGTGGATGAAAAGAAACTGATCCGCGATGCCATCTCTGGAATGGTCTCAGGCTTGGACCCGCACTCCCAGTACTTTGATCAAAAAGCCTTTAAAGAATTTAGCGATAACACTGCAGGAAAATTTATTGGGGTGGGCATTGAGATCACCTCAGAAGAAGGCTTGGTGAAAGTGGTTACCCCGATCGAAGGCTCCCCAGCCTTCCGGGCCGGCCTCAAAACCAATGACCTGATTATCAAAATTGACGACACCGCGGTGAAGGGCCTCACGCTCAATCAAGCCGTCAAACGCATGCGAGGTGAGCCCAATACCGTCGTGGTGCTAACCATCTACCGCAAGGAAGAAAGCAGGACTTTCCAAGTCAGCATCACACGCGCAGAGATTCTGCAGGACTCGGTGCGTTTCAAGATTGTGGAACCCGGCTATGCGTGGATTCGCGTCAGCCAGTTTCAAGAACGAAGTGCCGATGACTTGGTGAAAAAACTCGATGCGATCTACCAACAAGACCCGCAGATCAAAGGCTTGGTTCTGGACCTACGCAACAACCCTGGAGGGCTGCTTGGGGTTGCAGCTTCTATTTCGTCGATATTCTTGCCAGAGAATCTCACCGTGGTGTCCTCCAAAGGGCAAATACGTTCAAGTCAATATGAAATAACCACCACAAACCAGCCTGGAGCGTGGCGCAGCACGGGTGGAAATATTTATGGCTCATTGTCCAGCGCTAGCGGAAACATCCTCAAAACTTTGTCGCCCAAGTTAAAGAAGGTTCCCTTGGTGGTACTGGTTAATGAAGGTTCAGCATCCGCCAGCGAAATTGTGGCGGGTGCACTGCAAGACCACAAACGCGCCAAAATTATGGGTGGGCAAACCTTCGGCAAAGGATCGGTTCAAACCGTCGAATGCATGGGTCACCGATCCTCCAGCGGGGATTGCCCTACTGCGGGCCTAAAAATCACCACCGCGCGATACTACACGCCCAGCGGAAACACCATACAAGCCAAAGGCGTTGTGCCCGACCTGATGTTGGATGACACCGAAGAAGGCAGCCCCTACGCTGCGCTGCGCACCCGAGAGGCCGATCTAGAGAAACATATCTCCAACGGACAAGGTGAGGAAAAAATTGACCCCGCCGCAGAGAAAGCACGCGAAAAAGCACGCGAAGACGCCCTCAAACGCTTGGAAGAAGAGTCCCGCAAGCCGCTGGCAGAACGGCGCCCACCAGAGGCGGGCTCCGACAAAGACTTCCAACTGGCACAGGCCATCAACCAGCTCAAAGGTCGCCCTGTGCTGGTGAGTAAAACCCTTGTGGAACGCAAGGAAGAGAAAAAAGACAACTAAGCCACCATGCAGGACGCTGAACTGCTGCGCTACTCGCGGCACATCCTGCTGGGTGAAATAGGTATTGAGGGGCAAACCCGTATTACCCAAGGCCATGCACTGGTGATCGGTGCTGGCGGCTTAGGCTCCCCAGCAGCCATGTACTTGGCGTGTGCAGGTGTGGGCCACATCACTTTGGTAGACCACGACACCGTAGACCTTACCAACTTGCAGCGCCAAATTGCCCATGCCACAGACCGGGTGGGGCAAAGCAAAGTAGCGTCAGCCAAGCAAACGCTACAAGCCCTGAACCCCTTGGTTCAGGTCAACGCTTTAGCCCAGCGCGCAGACCTAACGCTACTGGCGCAGCTCGTATCCCAAGCCGACGTGGTGCTGGACTGCTGCGACAACTTCGCCACCCGCCAGGCCATCAACGCCGCATGCGTGCAACACCAAAAACCGCTGATCTCCGGCGCGGCTATCGGGTTCGACGGCCAAATCAGCGTCTACGACCCACGCGACAGCCATAGCCCCTGCTACGCCTGCACCTTCCCACCAGACACCCTGGTAGAAGAAACCCGTTGCGCCACGATGGGTGTGTTTGCCCCCTTGGTAGGCATCATTGGTGCCATGCAGGCAGCTGAAGCGCTCAAGCTCTTGGCCCGCGCAGGCGCCCCACTGGTCGGACGCCTTTTGATGCTGGACGCACGTAGCATGGCTTGGCACGAAGTGCGTATTCCCCGCGCTACGCTGTGCACCGTGTGTGGTGTCCAGCCGTCGCCCAAGGCGTGAAATAGACGAGGAAAAAGGCCAAATATCCCCGGCAAATAGGGCAGTCGTTGCGCAGCGGTCGTGGCATTATGGGGATACGTCCTGTTAGACTTTGCCCTCACAACTTTAGTTTTTTACAGTGGCCTCTAAAACACCCGCTCACGCCATCGAATTGCAGCAGCTGCAGTTGGACAGTGCGCGTGCGCTTTTAGACCGGGAAATGGCCATTACCCTTCCAAACCCAGACGACTCTGCCACGCAGTACCTGCAAAGCGTCATTGATGGGCTGTGTGAGTTGTCGCTCAAAGACCCCCTCACTGGCTTAGCCAATCGGCGCCATTTCCGCGCCGTGCAAGAGCGTGTGATTGACGTGGTGGCCCGCTCGGGTGAACCAGCACTGCTGCTCATGCTCGACATTGACCATTTCAAGAAGGTCAACGACACCTATGGCCACCAAGCAGGCGATCTGGTGTTGCAGGCGGTGGCGCGGGCCTTGAGTAAATGTGTACGCCCTATGGACACACTAGCTCGCTATGGTGGCGAAGAGTTTGCAGTAGTTCTGCCCAACTGCCACACCTCGTTTGGTGCCATGGTCGCGGAGCGTATTCGCTTGGCGGTGCAAGCCTTGTCCATTCAAGTGTCGCCAGGGGTGGCCATTAAAGTCACGCTCAGTGTGGGCGGTGCCTACGCCCCTGAATGGGTGCGCTCCACCGCTGCGCTGTGGACCGAGCGCGCCGATGTGCAACTCTACCGGGCCAAGTCTGAAGGACGCAACCGGGTATTTTTAGACCAACAGCAGGAGATTTTTGTCAGTGCTGAAGAGAAAAACCTGTTGTTTGGTCACCTGGCGCTGGGTG
>JBIIYT010000237.1:0-4362 GCA_044346675.1 Rhodoferax sp.
TAAAGTGTTGGCACGCCTGACGGTCTTGCGTGATGCGATGGAGGACATCGGCTCGGGTGAAGGCGATTTGACCAAGCGTGTGGTGGCCAGCGGTAACGATGAATTGGCCGTGATCGCCTCTGGCTTTAATCGCTTTGTGGACAAGATCCATGCCGTGCTGGTGCAGGTGCGCTCCAGCGCTGACAGCGTGGCTACTGCTAGCTCTGAAATTGCTCATGGCAATACCGACTTGTCGGACCGCACCGAGCGGCAAGCCAGCGCGCTGGAGCACACGGCCTCCAACATGGCTGAGTTGAACACCACGGTCAAACAAAATGCAGACAACGCCAACCAAGCCAATCAGCTGGCGATGAGCGCCTCTACTGTGGCGGTGAAGGGGGGCGAAGTAGTGGCCCAGGTGGTGGAGACCATGAAAGGTATCAACGAGTCTTCGCGCAAGATTTCAGACATCATCAGTGTCATTGATGGCATTGCGTTCCAGACCAATATTTTGGCCTTGAATGCCGCCGTAGAAGCAGCCCGGGCGGGCGAGCAGGGCCGAGGTTTTGCCGTGGTGGCCAGTGAGGTGCGTAGCTTGGCCGGACGCTCTGCCGATGCCGCCAAAGAAATCAAGAGTTTGATCAATGCCAGTGTGGAGCGCGTGGAGCATGGCACCAGCTTGGTGGATCAAGCCGGTATCACCATGACCGAGGTGGTGAGCTCCATTCGACGGGTGACCGACATCGTGGGTGAAATCAGCTCCGCCAGCAATGAGCAAGCCGCAGGGGTTGAGCAGGTGGGGCAGTCCGTGGCGCAAATGGACCAGGCCACCCAACAAAATGCGGCTTTGGTGGAGGAAATGGCCGCTGCCGCCAGCAGCCTGAAATCCCAAGCACAAGACTTGGTACAAGTGGTGGGGGTGTTTAAGCTGGCCTCATCACCCCCACGGCTGGGGCACTAATTAGGGTTTTCACCCTATATGATGGTGTGCTGGGCTAAACGCTCAGCATGGATACGTCGTTGAGCGACTCTGCCGCTGGCATGCTGGCGCGTAGGTCGTCTAGCTCCAAGCCTAGGGTCTGGAGCACCTCCTGTGGCAGTGCGTCAATGGCCTGCGCCCCTTGGTCGGCGAGGTCGGCCAAGAGCACTGCCAGGTGCACCACCGCACCCATGCTGGAGTAGGTGGCTCGCTCGGTGGGCCTGCCCACGGCGGCCAAGGCCAACACAATGTTGTCGGGAAAACTCCAGCGCTCCGATATCTTGGAGGTGAGTTGTCCTTCGTCCATGCCGACCTGGTCGATTTGGCGCGCCCAGCGCTGCGGGGTGCTGCAAGGCTGCTTTTGCAAGGTTGACAGCAAGTCGGGCGCATGCTGCAGCAGCACCAATTCACCCAAGCGCATCATCATGCCCGTGAGCCAGGCTTGCTGGGCGTCAAGTCCCAGCTGCTGGGCAAGCCATTTGGCGTAGCCTGCGCAGGTCATGCTGTAGCTCCAGTGCGCTTTTCGGTCTATCCCCGGTGGGGCGTTGAAAACCTGAGACACGCAAATGCTCAGCGCCCGCGCCCGTACCTGTGACATGCCCAGCACATCCACTGCACGCTGCAGCGAAGTCACGGTGTGCGACAAGCCAAACTCTGCACTGTTGGCCATGCGCAAGAGGGTGATGGTGAGCGCTGGGTCTTTGCTAATAATGTCGCCGACCTGCGCAGGCGTGGCGTCCTCGTCATTGAGCGTGCGAATCAGAGTTTGTGCCACTTCGGGCATCACCGGCAATTTGATAGCTTCAATGTCAAGTGTGGGCATGGCAGGGGCAAACAAACAGCGCTGTGGTGAGGAGATAGGAACAGTTTAAAGCAACTAGGGTTTTTACCCTATACGTGTATCTCGGCTCGATTTACAGTGGGTCAGAACATAAGAAGGAAGGCGCACACCATATGAAGCTCAACTTTCGTCAACGTATCGCCGCTTTGGCTATCACGGCCATAGCGGGTTTGGTTGCGCTGACTTTGGCGCAAGCCTTTGCCTCGGCGCGGGATGCGACCCAAAGCCGTCGTGATCTGCTACAGGCCTCGGTAGAGTCTGTTTACCAAATCGCTGCCGGCTATGAGGCCAAAGCTGCCGCGGGCACCATGACGGTGGAACAGGCAAAAAAAGCTGCCTTGGATGCGATACGTGAAGCTCGATTCGGTGGCAAAGAAGGCAAAAGCGAATATTTTTATGTGTGGGCCATGGAAGGTGTCAATGTGATGCATCCAATTAAGCCCGAGTGGGCTGGCAAGCAGCGCGCCGAAGCGGTCAAAGACGGTGACGGAGATTTGATTGTCGTTAACATGATTAACAGCCTGCGCTCCTCCCCTGAGGGTCGTGCGTTTGTTGCCACAAAATTCCCCAGGCCCGGTGGCACCGAGTCGGTGCCCAAGGTGCAGTATGTGATGCTGCTCAAGTCATGGAACTGGATGATTGGCTCCGGTTTGTATATGGATGATGTGCAAAGCGTTGTACGAAATCAAATTTTTGCCACCGTTTTGCTAGGTGTTGTCGTTATGCTGGTGGTCGGTTTAGTGGCTTGGTGGATTAGTCGCACGGTGATGGCCCAGCTGGGCGGAGACCCTGAGGACGCCCGTGCTGCCATGGCCCGGGTAGCCCTCGGTGATTTGTCTGTGTCGGTAGCGCAAGCCCCTTTTGGCAGCCTCATGCACAGCTTGGACGGTATGGTGGCCTCATTGCGAACCATGGTGGGGGGTATCCGCCAGTCCACGGACAGTATTTCAACGGCAAGTTCCGAAATTGCACTGGGCAATATGGATTTGAGCCAGCGCACAGAGACCACTGCTAGCAATTTGCAGCAAGCCTCTTCTGCCTTGGAGCAACTCACTGGCAAGGTGAACTCCACATCAGACTCGGCCAAGCAGGCCAATCAGTTGGCTGCATCGGCTGCCGAGGTGGCGGCTCGCGGGGGGGTGGTGGTCTCAGAGGTTGTGGCAACCATGCAAGATATCAACAACTCGTCTAAAAAGATTGCTGACATTATTGGAGTGATCGATGGCATTGCGTTTCAGACCAATATCTTGGCGCTGAACGCGGCGGTGGAAGCGGCGCGGGCTGGTGAGCAGGGGCGCGGTTTTGCGGTGGTTGCGTCCGAAGTTCGCAGCTTGGCTCAGCGTTCGGCAGATGCAGCAAAAGAAATCAAAACGCTCATTGGCTCCTCTGTGGAGCGGGTGGATTCTGGCACCCGCCTTGTAGGAGCGGCCGGCCGAACCATGGATGAAATTGTGGTCTCGGTGCAGCGGGTGTCTGACATGATTGACGAAATTACCAACTCGGCAGCCCAGCAGTCGCAAGACATTGGGGGTGTCAATGCCTCTGTCTTGGAGCTAGATCGCGTAACGCAGCAAAATGCTGCGTTGGTAGAGCAAAGCGCGGCGGCGGCAGATTCCCTCAAGGAGCAGGCTGTCAGTCTGGCGTCGGTGGTGAGCGCCTTCAAGCTTGACCTTTCTCTACCTTAGGGGCATTTGAGCTGACCAGGCGGTGGACTACGTCCACTTGCGTTAAGGTAGCGGCCATGAATCTCTCTTTCTGGCGCCTTGGCTGGCGTACTTTGTGGCGCGATGTGCGCTCTGGCGATCTGCGGCTGGTCATAGTCGCGGTCACACTGGCGGTGGCCGCACTGACTGCTGTGGGCTTTTTTGCCGACCGGCTCCAAGGCGGTTTGCAGCGCGATGCGCGCCAATTGCTGGGGGGCGATGCCGTGGTGTCTAGCGACAACGCCACGCCACCCGCCTTTGTGGCCAAGGCCCGCAGCCTGGGGTTGGACGTGGTGCAAACGCTAGGGTTCCCCACCATGGCACGCGCTACCGACGCCCAGGGTGGTGCTGCCAAGCTGGTAGCCCTGAAAGTGGTGGAGCCCGGCTATCCCTTGCGTGGCAATTTGCGCGTGGCCAGTGCGGTGGAGGTGCTTGATGCCCCTACGCGCGACATACCTGCCCCCGGTACTGCATGGGTGGATGTGCCGCTCTTGGACGCATTGAATGTCAAACCCGGAGATGTGTTGCTGCTGGGCGAGAGCCGCCTGACCGTGGACCGCATCATTGTGGTGGAGCCCGACCGCGGCGCTGGCTTTATGAACTTTGCCCCGCGTGTGATGATGAACAGCGCCGATGTAGCGGCCACCGGGCTCATTCAACCCGCCAGCCGCTTGACCTACCGCATGGCCGTGGCTGGGGCCGATGCCCCGGTGGCAGCCTTTGTGCAGTGGGCTGATGCGCAGGTGAAAGAGGGCACGGTGCGCGGCCTGCGGGTGGAGTCGCTGCAAAGCGGCCGCCCCGAGATGAGTCAAACGCTGGACAGGGCTCAAAAGTTTTTAAGCTTGGTGGCCCTTTTGGCG
>JBIIYT010000238.1:0-4349 GCA_044346675.1 Rhodoferax sp.
GCGTCCAGAATTGCGTCAGAAATCTGGTCGGCTACCTTGTCGGGGTGGCCTTCAGAAACAGACTCGGATGTGAATAGAAAATCGTTCGCCATAAGTACTCTCCAAATAAAAACATCAAGTCGCGTTGCTTGGGGCCTTTGGAGCTTGCAGCGAACGCTTTAGCAGATTAGTCCTTGTTCACAAGGCACAATGGCGGTCTTTTGACGGATGCCCTCGTGTTGGTCGCCCTGCAAGTAGTTCCATAACTCAGCGACTTCACGGATTTTATATCAGCCATGACCCTTGTATTCAAAATGCTGTCTTACCTGCCTTTGGTGGTGCTGCACCGCGTGGGCTGGGTTTTGGGCTGGCTGGCGTTTTTGGCATCAGTCACCTACCGCACCCGCTTTGTGGCTAACGCCCGCCAAGCCGGGCTGGCGCGTGCCCAATGGTTGCCTGCGGTGGGCGCGGCAGGCCAGTTGATAGGGGAGCTGCCCAAGCTGTGGATGGGCCGCGCTGTGCCCTTGCATTGGGATGGTGCGCAGCACATTGACGCGGCCCTGAAGCTCGGCAAAGGGGTGGTTTTTCTAACTCCGCATTTGGGGTGTTTTGAGATTACCGCCCAGGCTTATGCAGGGCGTTACGGACAAGGTGGGCAGCCCATGACGGTGCTGTTTCGCCCGGCACGCAAAGCGTGGCTGCGCGCACTCATAGGCTCGGCGCGTGCGCGCCCCGGCCTACTCACCGCGCCCACTACGCTGGGGGGGGTGAAGCAACTCATTAAGGCCTTAAAGCAAGGCCAGTGCGTGGGCCTGCTGCCCGACCAGGTGCCGCCAGCGTCCCAAGGGGTGTGGACCCCATTTTTTGGGCGCAAGGCCTACACCATGACCTTGTCTGCCCGCTTGGCTTTGCAGACTGGCGCTACCGTGCTGGTGGCATGGGGCGAACGCCTGCCTTGGGGACGGGGCTACCGCATCCATGTGGAGCCTTTGGGCGAGAAATTAGAGTCTGACGTAAACGAGGCTGCCTTGCAAATCAATCGCGCCATGGAAGCCCTGGTGCGCAAGGCACCAGGTCAGTATCTGTGGGGCTACGCCCGCTATAAGCAACCACGGGATATGGAATAAATGCACACACACAAGTTGGGGCCCATGCTGACTCGCATGACGCTTTTTTTCATTTGCATGATTGGGCGTTTGCCCCTGCCTTTGGTGCGCGCGCTGGGCTGGTTGTTGGGAATGGCTTTGTACCTTGGCATCCGTTCACGCAGGCGGGTGGTGCAGACCAATCTGTTTTTGTGTTTCCCCCAGTGGTCCCATAGTGACGTGCGGTGCTGCACACGCAAAACTTTTGTTCACTTCGCCCAAGCTTGGCTAGACCGAGGCTGGCTTTGGTACGGCACACCACAGCAAGTCTTGGGGCGCTTGCGCCTAACGGGTGCTGTGGAAGAGTTGGAGGGCGATGCCCCCACCGTTATCTTTTTGCCGCATTTTGTAGGGCTGGATGCCTGCGGTGTGGCCCTGACCCAGCAGCTAAGCCGCCACTTCACCACTATTTACACCGACCAGAGCAATAAGGTGGCGGATGCCTGGATGCTAAAGGGCCGCCAGCGCTTTGGCCGCCTGCGTTTGTTTGGGCGCATTGAGGGGGTGAAGCCCATTGTCGCGGCGCTTAAAAAAGGTGAGCCACTCATCTTGTTGCCCGATATGAATTTTGGCCCGGAAGATTCGGTGTTTGTGCCGTTTTATGGTGTGCCTGCGGCTACCGTGCCGTCTTTGTCACGTTTTGCCAAGCTGGGTCGGGCTAAGGTGGTGCCGGTGGTGGTGCGCATGACACCGCAGGGCTATGACGTGCAGGTTATGCCTGCATGGCAGAACTTCCCCAGTGCAGATTTGGTGGCAGACACGGCGCTGATGAACTTGCGGCTGCAGGGCTATATCGATGAGATGCCCGAGCAGTATTACTGGGTGCATAAGCGGTTTAAAGACCGGCCGAATGGTGAGGCTGCGCCGTATTGAATTGCATGTTGGCGAGCTGTTTTCGCTCGCCTGCGGCAGCGATGGGGTGCATGCCTCCGTTCGTGTCCTCCGCCCTGTGGGCTCCCCCTTTACCTCACTGCGGCATGCACCCCATCGCTGCCGCTCGGGGGTTGGGGTAGCGTGTCGACAAAGATGAATTTGCACCGGGTATTGGCATCGTCAACTTGTGCTTAAACGGTGGCAGATCAGTCGGTATGCGTGCCCTGCGCAGGTAAAGGAGGAGGCCGCAGGCCGGGGGACACGGAGCAGGGCACGCATGCCGACTGATCCGCAAGAAGCCAAAGACCGCCTTATTCAGACGGAGCTGCTTGAAGCTTCTCCACTGGGTTAGCCACTTGCGGATGCGTCCACTTCCAAAGCAGCATGGCTACTTCTTCAATACCCTTGTGCTTGGGCGCAGAAAACAGCATCACCTCGCCCCCACCCGCTTGCAACTTGGCAATAGACAACGCTTTGGTCGCCTCGCTGCGGGTGAGTTTGTCGGACTTGGTCAATACGATCAAAAACTTCAAGCCCTCTTGCACCCGTGGGCGAATGATGTCGAGCAAAATTTCGTCCAACTCGGTCATGCCATGGCGCGGGTCGCACATCAGCACAATGCCTTTGAGGTTTTCGCGGGTCACCAAATAGTTGGCCATGACCTGCTGCCAGCGGACTTTGTCGGACTTGGGCACCGCCGCATAGCCGTAGCCGGGTAGGTCGGTCAATATGGCGTCTGTCACCCCTTGCTTGCCTAGGGAAAACAGGTTGATGTGCTGGGTGCGTCCAGGTTTCTTAGAGGCAAAGGCCAACTGCTTTTGCTGGGTGAGGGTGTTGATGCAGGTGGACTTGCCCGCGTTAGAGCGGCCCACAAAGGCAATTTCGGGCACATCTAAGGCGGGCAAAAAGTGCAATTGCGGCGCAGTGGTGAGAAATTTGGCGGTGTGCAGCCACCCCATAGCGACAGTAGCCTGCGCCTTGTCAGCAGCACTTTGTGCGGGTTCGGTCCGGGAAGCGGGGGCTTGTTTGGGGGTGGTAGTCATTTAATTCGATGGGGGGCCTAGAGCCCTCTGGACCCTGATTGTACTTAGGCACTGTAGAATGGCGCTGTTTTGCTTACCAGACACAACATTCCCATGAAGTTGATCGCACCTTTACTCTTTGCTGCCGCTGCAGCATCTTCGTTTTACGCATTTGCCAATACCGCTGCACCTGAGCCAGTTGCGAAAGCTGCCGCCCCTGCACCAGTGGCCAAGCCCGACTTGGTTAAGGGCGAAGCGAGTTTTGCTGCCGCGTGCGCTGCTTGCCATGGTGCAGATGGCAACGCTGGCTCGCCCGAGTTTCCTAAGCTGGCGCAGCAACACCCAGAATACTTGGTCAAGCAGTTGCAAGAGTTCAAGGCTGGTAAGCGTAAAGCCGCTGCTATGACGGCTCCCGCGGCAGCTTTGTCTGAACAAGACATGAAGAATATCGCGTTCTGGGTGACTAGCAAGCCTGCCAAGCCCGGGTTTTCCCAAGAGAAGGATCTGATCAAATTAGGTGAAAGTATTTACCGTGGTGGCATTGCAGATCGGCAAGTTCCCGCCTGCGCGGGCTGCCACAGCCCTAACGGTGCCGGTATCCCTGCTCAGTACCCCCGTTTGAGTGGTCAGCATGCCAAGTACACCGATGCGCAGCTCAAAGCATTCCGAGATGGAACTCGCAAGAATAACCAGCAAATGAACGACGTTGCTGCCAAGCTCAACGACCGCGAAATTAAGGCCGTGTCCGATTACATCGCGGGTTTGCGTTAAGCCGCAACGCAGCGCTAGGTTCCGTTGGAACCGAACGGCGCTACACAAGCCTCAGCGGGCGGGTCTAGTTATCAAGACCTGCCCTTTTTTTTGAGCGAAAGCTGCCCTTTTATGACTGACTCCACCCAAGGCATTGCACTCAAGTCCGGTTCGAGGGCCATGCGCGCCACGATAGAGCTGCTATCGTCCATGCGCTTTTCCATCTCTTTGTTGACCGTGATCTGTATCGCCTCGGTCATTGGCACGGTGCTCAAGCAGCGCGAGCCGCTGGGCAACTATGTGAACCAATTTGGGCCGTTTTGGGCGGAATTTTTTTCCACGCTTAGCCTCTACAACGTCTACAGCGCGTGGTGGTTTCTCGTCATACTGGCTTTTCTGGTAATTAGCACGTCGCTGTGCGTGGCCAGAAATACGCCCAAAATTTTCACGGACTTGCGCTCTTACAAAGAGAGCATGCGTGAACAAAGCCTGCAAGCATTTGGTCATAAAGCCGAGGCGCAGCTAGCAGAGCTGCCAGAAATTGCTGCACGCCGCCTAGGGCAATTGCTTGCTACGGGGG
>JBIIYT010000240.1:0-4333 GCA_044346675.1 Rhodoferax sp.
CATTCTCCAATGAAAAAAACAACATTCCCCAGTGAAAAGAGTGCGTTTTCCCTTGGAAACAGGCATTTTTGCAAGTAGCATCCGACCTATCAGTAAGGAAGCTGATTTTTTACTGATGATTACTCAACTCAAACAAGGACAATCCATCATGGCAACTGCGAAAAAAGCTCCAGCAAAGAAGGCTCCTGCAAAGAAGGCTGCTCCCGCTAAAAAAGTGGCAGCGAAAAAAGTTGTAGCTAAAAAGGCTCCAGCGAAAAAGGCGGCTCCCGCCAAGAAAGTAGTCGCGAAAAAAGTTGTGGCTAAAAAAGCCCCAGCCAAAAAAGCCGCCAAACCAAAAGCTCCTGCAAAGAAGCGCACCGTGAACGCCGCGTTCATGAAGGCCCTGACTCCTAGCGCCGCATTGGCTGCTGTGGTGGGCTCATCACCGCTGCCACGCACCGAAGTCGTGAGCAAGCTGTGGGCTTACATCAAGAAAAACAAACTGCAAGACGCAGTGAACAAGCGCATGATCAACGCCGATGCCAAGCTGAAAGAAGTTTTCAGCAAGGCCCAAGTGTCCATGTTTGAGATGGCTGGCCTGATCGGCAAGCACCTCAAATAATTCACTGCTTGCAGACAAGAAAGGCCGGTGCAACCGGCCTTTTTTTATGCCACGATCTTGTAGGCTTTTTCTAAAAAAAGACGTCGGCACGCGGCAACCACCGCAGAGTCATAACGCGCACCACTGAACTGGGTGATTTCCTCCAGCGCTGCGGCCACCCCCAGCCCCGGACGGTACGGCCGGTGTGAAGACATAGACTCCACCACGTCGGCCACCATCATGATGCGGGCATCCAAAATGATCTCATCGCCAATGAGCCCACGGGGATAGCCAGTGCCATCTAGTCGCTAGTGATGCTGCAAAATCACATCGGCAATAGGCCACGCAAACTCGACATCTTTCAGTACGTCATAGCCCGCCTGTGCGTGCAAACGCACCAGCGCCATTTCCGCCTCGCTCAATTCGGAGGGCTTGGCTAGTAGCTCCGCGGGCACCGCAATTTTGCCTAAGTCATGGACAAAGCCCGCCAAGCGCAAGCCCTTAATTTGGTGGGGGGAAAGACCCATTTCGGCACCGATCGCACCCGCCAACTCACCCACACGTCGCTCATGGCCTGCCGTATACGGATCGCGTTTTTCGACCATGGCAGAGACCGCCTGCAGCGTGGCCTCCGTGGTGCGCTCTAGCTTAAAAATATACTGTTTGATCTCGGCTTGGCTACGGCTGCGCTCGCTAATGTCTTGTGCCATACCAATGATGGCAGGTGCACCCTCGTAGTGGGACTTGACGTTTTGCAGCCCGATTTCGATAGTGACGCCGTCCTTACGCTTGCAGCGCACTTGCAAATTGCCCGTACTACCGATCAGCTTCATGCGCTCGGTGGCTTCGGTCACAACGTGCCAGTCTTCGGCGAGCACGAAGTCTTGAGCGCGTTGACCAATCAACTCGCCATAGCCCAAGCCCATGATTTCATCCATGTGCGGGTTGGCGTACACAAAAACACCATGCCGCACCACATAGATTCCGGCGGGAGACTGCTCAATCAGCATCTGAAAGCGCCTGTCGCTCTCGCCCAGCCGATCTTGCAAGCGCTCTGCGTGCTCACGTGTTTGCAAGTCGGCCATTCCGTAGGCCACATTGTTTGCCAGTTCTTCAAGCAATGTCACCTCGGTCGAATCGAACATATCGGTTGCTTCCGCATAAACGGTCAAGACACCGAGGCTCGCGCCGTTGACCAAGAGCGGTAAGGCAATGGACGCCGCAAACCCCTGCCGGGTGGCGACATCGCGCCAAGGCTCGTAGTTGGTTTGGGTGCGCAAGTCGTGGGCAAGCACTGTTCTGGCCTCGCGTAGCGCCGTCCCCGTAGGGCCCCTACCCAAAGGGGTGTCAGCCCAACTGATACTTATTTTGTCCAGGTAGTCGGTATCTGTGCCTGCCTTGGCCCAGACGCTCACCCGCTTTCCCTCATCGCTCTCGGGCTTGCCAACCCATGCCAAGTGGTAGCCACCTACCGTGACCAAAATGTTGCATATCTGATCGAGTAGCGATTGCACTTCTCGTGCACCAATCAAGGCACGACTACAGCGGCTCAATGCACTCAAGGCACGAGTTTTTCTCCGGTACAAGGCTAGCTCAGAGACTTTACGCTGCGTAATGTCACGAACAAAGCTTTGGCGATAAGTTTGACCATCAATTTCTATTTGATTGGAGCTCACCTCCACGGGGAAGCTGGTGCCATCTTTACGGCAATGTACGGTTTCAAACAGTACGCCACTTTTGTCACCCGCAGCGTCCCAGTCGCGCCCTATAGTGTTTTTCTCTTGGGGCACACGCAGGTCGCTTGCTGTCATGCAGCGCAACTCTTCAGCACTGTAGCCATAGGCAGCGAGTGCAGCCCGATTGCAATCAATAATACGCTGGCTTTGATCGAACACAAGCACGATATCTCGCGCATGGTTAATGATGGTGTCGTAATACTCGCTTAGAACGTTCATGCTGTTTCGAGACAGCGCCGTCATGGTGAGCACGCAATATGAACTTCGCTGATGACTAGGTGGAAAAACTGGAAGTACATGAAATATCGCATCACGGGTGCTACAGAACTTTGATTGTGCGCTAAAACTCTAGAACTGGTTATGCATGCACCCATGCACCGCTTACTGAGCCATACCGGGTATTGGGATGGCCTTGCCGTTGAGCTTAGCTTGGCCTTGTTCATAAACCAAGGCGCTCACCATGTTGTCGCCGTCCACCCGAGCAAAGCCGCCCTGCTGGGCCATGTTCACCATCGCGTCGACTTCTTCGGGTTTCATCTCCTTACCCGCTACGGCTTTGGCTATGCTGGGTAACCACGCCTTGGGTATACGCGCATTGGCGCTAAACATGCTGGTCTGGAGCAGCGCTAGGCCTAAGCCGCCAGCCCTTTCAACATCTGCCGCAGTGGGGACTGATTGAATTGCAGCCCCATAGCCAAACTCGCCCTCTTTACCTTCGAGGGTGGCCATCATTTTGAAGCTATAGGTCGGCAGGCTTGCCACAAAGCGGGGGCCGATATCTTTAAAGAACGCCGTGAACTGCTGATCGTCTATCTTGGTACTTTGAGCAAGACCTGTGGCGTAAATCGAAACAATCGCCTGTTGGAATTGCTTCACTGCTTGTCTGTCTAGGCGTGCCCACGTTTCTATAAACCCCAAATTTTCAAAATGAAGCGGGCCAACAGAGCCCTTGCTTTTGGCAGTAGTTGTCATGCCCATGACTTCACCATTTCGCTCTATTGCGCTTTTCAAAGTCACGCCTTGAAGCGTTGCCAAGACTTTCGGGACGCTCAAGCCTTCACCCAATTGTGTGACTTCTAACTGGTTCAATTGAAGTTGGCTCTCCCCTGGTGCTACTAGCCACAAACCGTCTTCAATGCGTTGGTCAGATTTGCCACTGACACCTTTTAGTACAACATTAAAAGACTTCGCGCCAGCGCCTATAGCACTTGGATGGGATGCCGATGGAGCCGCACTCAATACGAGCTCCGGCCAATCCAAGGAGGACTGCACCCGGTCACCCGCAGCGTTGATGTTCACTTCGCTCAACATCGCCTGCCACCGCAATTGCAAGCCGTCATGGGCGATTTCTCCAGCAGGCAAATGGATGGAGATAGCGTGCCCGCCAGTGATCTTGCGCACCGTGGTAAGTGAGGGCGCGCTGGCTTTTTCAAACAACTTGCGGGTGCTTTCGTCTAAATCAGGCATCGAGATACGGGTTTGAGCAACCGCTGCGGCAATATGCCTACCGGCCAAGGGCCCGTGGCGCACCGTGGTATCCAAGACCACTTTGGTAGGTTTGGATGGGGTTGAGGTCTCGGCTGGGGCACCGGCAGTGCTGGGCGGCGCCCATTGCAGCACCACGTGAGACTGCGAACTAAAAAAGCCCTTGGTGTATTGCTGCTCGAGCACAGCCGCTGGGCCCAAGTGCTTGCGTACCTGCTCCAATGCCTCGGTGTGACTGACTTCGGCAATTTTCCCTGTGTACCAAGTAGCGCCACAATATGCAGCGGCGAGCAGCGCTGCAGACGCGCCAAATGCGATTTTTTTATTCATACGTAGTAAATTGAAATTGCCATCCCCTGGACGGCGCTGACGAACCCGCGAGAATACCACTGAGCGGGCGAAGAAATTCAAGCACTTCAGGTCAATGACGACACCAACTTTAGACTTCTGAAGCAGGTGCCATGACGCCCACATTCACCATTTCACTCTGTAGACATGTCCAACCTGGCTGATCCAATTCGCGAAACACTGT
>JBIIYT010000239.1:0-4333 GCA_044346675.1 Rhodoferax sp.
CGGGTTTGCCCGACTTGGACTTGACGCCCTTCGTCTCGCCACTTGCGGCCGGTTTGGCTTCGGTTGAGGGAGGACTTTTTTCAATTGTCATGTTACTTCTCCATTGAATGCTTTAGCACGGGTACGGGCATGCAGCAGGGCTGCGAATTCGTCGCTCTGGCGTTGTTCAAGGCGCGCCTCGCGCAGGCGCAGCGCACCTTGTCGCGCTTGAAGCAACTGGCTCAGGCTGGCCATGCGAAACTCGGCCTGCAATAAGTGCTGCTTCGCCTTTTCTAGCTGATCACGCGTTTGGGCAACCACATCCAACTGCAAATGGATCGCGTTTTGCAGTCGCGCCATGAACTGGTAGTGGTGTCGCATCAACTCGGTGGACAGTACCCGGCTGGTCGTGCCAGCCCATTTGGCATCCGTGTCGCCCGCATAGTTTTGGAGCTGCGCTAATTGATCTTGGGCAAACCACAACGTGCGATGGATATGAGCCACATGCTTGGCCAAGTCGTCACGCTTGCGCCTAGCCACCTCGATTGCCAGAACAATTCCACTCAGTCCTGGCATGGCAAGCTCCCGCAGAGGTGTGCAGTCATAGGCCCACCTCGGCTCCAGAGATCACCGACTCCAAAGCATGGGCGACCCCTTGCAAAGAGGACGAATCATGCATGTCTTGGCGCAAGAACTGCCCCATGCCTTCATGCAGCGCGATGGCTTCGTCCAAGGCAGGGTCGGAGCCCGGCGCATAAGCGCCAATCTGCACCAAATCGCGTCCTTTTTCGTACTTAGAGTAAATCGCCCGAAAGCGCCTGGCCAACTCAAAGTGACGGGGCGAGACCACGTTGTGCATCACGCGCGATGCCGATTGCTCTATATCTATTGCGGGGTAGTGCCCCGACTCTGCCAAGGCACGTGAAAGCACAATATGGCCGTCCAAAATAGCGCGTGCAGCGTCGGCAATGGGGTCTAACTGGTCATCGCCTTCGGACAACACCGTGTAAAACGCAGTGATAGAGCCCACGCCATTCAAACCATTGCCGCTGCGCTCTACCAGCAAGGGCAGCTTGGCAAAGCACGAGGGCGGATAGCCTTTGGTGGCCGGCGGCTCGCCGATAGCTAAGGCAATTTCGCGCTGGGCCATCGCGTAGCGGGTGAGCGAATCCATGAGCAAGAGCACATGCTTGCCTTGGTCGCGAAAGCTCTCGGCAATGGCCGTGGCGTAGTTTGCGCCCTGCATGCGCAACAGTGCCGGGCTGTCTGCAGGTGCTGCCACCACCACCGAGCGAGCCCGCCCCTCTTCGCCCAAGATGTCCTCAATAAACTCTTTGACCTCACGGCCGCGCTCGCCGATCAGGCCCACCACAATCACGTCGGCCTGCGTGTACCTTGCCATCATGCCTAGCAACACACTTTTGCCTACGCCCGATCCGGCAAACAGCCCTATGCGTTGGCCACGCCCAATCGAGAGCAAGGCGTTGATGGCACGCACACCGGTGTCCAAGGGCTCCCTCACAGGAGCTCGGTCCATGGCGTTGATGGGCCGCCGATCCAGCGGCTTAGAGTTCACGTCCACAATCGGGCCCAAGCGGTCCAAGGGCTGGCCCTGGGAGTCCACCACCCGACCCAAAAGCCCGTTGCCCAAAGGCAAGCGCAGCAGCCCTGCTGTGCCGCTGGGCTCCATGTTGCCCCCTTCTAAGCGAGGCACCGCCACATAGGCAGGCGCCGCCGCCACCGCCGCGCCGCTGGAGAGGCCGTGCACATCGCCTGCAGGCATTAAGAACGCACGTTCGCCCTCAAAGCCCACTACCTCCGCCAGCACCGGCTCGCGCGACTTCATGGACACCACGCACTGTGACCCCACGGGCACGCGAATACCTTTGGCCTCGAGCACCAAGCCCGCCAAGCGGGTCAGGGTGCCGCGCACCTCCAACGTGCTGTCTTGCACCACGCTGTGGCGGGCGCGCGCCAAGAAGTCGGCCCACTTGCCATCGGCGGGAGCTACTTGCTCGCTATTCATCGCTGGCCTCCCACGCAGATTCCAGCCCTAGGCTGGCCACGGCGCGCATCCAGCGCTTTTGCACTGTACCGTCCACCACCGTACCGTTGGCCTCTACCAAGCAGCCGCCACGCGTTACGTTGGCATCGGCCAACAATGTGATGGCAATGCTGGGGAACTCTTCACGCAGCACGGGTTCGAAAACATCTGCGTCCAAGGGGTTCATGCGCACCAAGGCAGCCCGATTGTCCACAGCCAACATGCCTAAGGCTTCGCGAATCACCGGCAGCAAAGTGTTGGGATTGGTGCGCAACTCATGGCGCAGCACCTGGCGGGCTAGCTCGCAGGCCAACTCTAAAACGCCTTCGGACATGGCTTGCTCTTGCTGCGCGAGCTGCTCCTGGGCCGAGGCAAAAATCGCGGCGAAGTTGCGCGCCGCCTCTTGGCCTTGGGTTTCTATGTATTCGGCAATTTGGCGCTGCCCCTCTAGCGTGGCTTGGGCCTGGCCTTGGGCAAAGCCTTGCGCATAGCCATCCGAAAACCCGGCTTGGCGCACCACATCCACCACCGACTTTTCCTCGGCCATGGCCTGCGCTTTGAGTTTGGCAGCAAACCGACTGGAGCCTTGCGCTACTGCATCAAAGTCCCAACCGGTGACCGCGCCAATTTGGTCGCCAGGAATAAAACGAGATTGGGCGCGGCTCATCAGACCATGGCGTCGTCGCCACCTCCGCTGCTCAGAACAATGGTGCCCTCGTCGGCCAAGCGGCGTACGACTTTGAGAATTTCCTTTTGCTGGGCTTCCACTTCGGACAGTCGCATGGGGCCGCGCGACTCCAAGTCTTCGCGCAGTGTGGCCGCCGCCCTGGACGACATATTGGCCAAAATTTTCTCTTTGAGTTCGGGCTGCGCGCCTTTGAGTGCCACGATAAGCACATCGGACGACACTTCTTTGAGCACCATCTGAATGGCCTTGTCGTCGAGCTTCATCACGTCGTCAAACACAAACATCTTGTCCATGATCTTCTGGGCCAAGTCGGCGTCGTGCCCACGAATGGACTCAATCACCGTACCCTCAATCACGGTGCCCATCAGGTTAATCATCTCGGCAGCTGTTTTGATACCGCCCAATGAGGACTTGCGAATCTTGTCGCCACCGGCCAGCACCTTGAAGAGCACTTCGTTCAAGTCTTTGAGCGCGGTGGGCTGAATACCTTCCATGGTGGCCACGCGCAGCATCACTTCATTGCGCTGGCGCTCGGTCAAAAACTTCAGCACATCGGCGGCTTGGTCATAGTCCAAGTGCACCAAGATGGCCGCCACAATTTGCGGGTGTTCATTGCGCAGCAACTCGGCTACCGAGGAGGGGTCCATCCACTTCAGGCTCTCAATGCCGGATACGTCACCGCCTTGCAAAATGCGGTCAATCAGCAAAGCGGCTTTATCGTCGCCCAGTGCCAGCTTCAAGACCGAGCGCACGTAATCGCCCGAGTTAGACACCAGCAAACTTTGAGAGGCGGCAACGCCAGTGAATTTACCCACCACATCGTCTACTTTGTCGCGGGTAACTTGGGTGGTCTTGGCAATAGCCTCGCCCAGCTTTTGCACCTCTTTAGGTGACAAATGCTTGAACACCTCTGATGCTTCTGCCTCGCCGAGAGACATCATCAGAATGGCAGCGTCTTGGAGTCCGTCGTCATTTGACATAATGCAATTCTGCGCCGGCGTTTACGCCGCCGCCTCGCCGTTCATCCAGCTTTTTACGATATTGGCCACTGCCGCAGGGTTGTCACGGGTGAGCTGGCGGGCATCCTCCAGCCGGGCCTCAGCCGCTGCCTGTGCGGGGTCCACCACTGCGGTACTGGGGCCGGTGAGCTGAGGCCGCTCAGGCTCGTCACCTTCAATGGCATCGAGCTGGTTGGTACGTGCCACACCTTCACCAGAGCGGCCAAATCCGGGCTGCAGCATGGTTTTCATCGCAGGGCGAATCACCCCAAAAAACACCAGTGCCGCCAACAGCAAGGTCCCTAGCGGCCAGGCAAAACTGCGCGCCGTGTCCAGCACCTCGGCTTGCTTCCACAAAGGCACATCCACCACTACAGGTTTTTCCGACGCAAATGCTGCATTCAATAAGTTGACGGAGTCACCCCGCTCCTTGCTAAAACCTACCGCTTCGCGCACCAGCGCGGTCATTTTTTCCAACTGCACTTCGGACAAAGGCGTGCTGGTGACCTTGCCCTTGTCGTCCGTGGTCACCACGTTGTTGACCACCACTGCCACGTTAATGCGTTTAACCACGCCAGTGGCACCCTTGACCACGCGGATGGTCTTATCCACCTCGTAGTTGGT
>JBIIYT010000241.1:0-4331 GCA_044346675.1 Rhodoferax sp.
GAAACGGTCGCCACCTTGGGTGTGCGTGCCGAGCATGTGAAGTTGCTCCCTCGCACCCAGCAAACCCCCAGTGATTTGCGGGCCACCGTACACCGGGTGGAGCGCTTGAGCGACCAGCACTTGGTGCACCTTGATTTGCCACACAGCGGAGAAAAGCTAGTAGTCGCTGCGCAAGCAGGGCACATGGGGAACCCAGGGGACGAGCTTGAGATTCACATCACGCAGAGTCTGTGGTTTGACACCCAGGGCCAACGCGTTCAAGCGTAAAAAATTAAACAGGAAATTTTTATGTCACTCACACCTATTATTCAAAGCGCTACCCAAACTTTGATAGACCATGTAGAAGAACTCACCGCACTGGACCAGGCCATTGGCGATGGTGACCACGGGCTCAACATGAAGCGGGGTGCCCAGGCAATACAAGCCAAACTGACCGCTATGGAAGGCATGGGCCTGAACGAATCACTCAAAACAATGGGCAAGACGTGTGTGGCCATGATCGGAGGATCGTCGGGCCCCGTATTCGGTACCTTGCTCATGACTTTGGGAAAAGAACTTCCAGACCATCCCACCAGCCAAGACTTTGCGCGTGCGCTGCGGCTAAGCATTGAGGCGCTTACAAAACTTGGTAAGGCCGAGGTGGGCCAAAAGACACTGCTCGATGTGCTGGACCCGGTGCAAAAGGTATTGGCCCAAGGAGGCGACAACCTGATCGACCGCGTGCGCCAGTGTGCCTTAGACAGTGCCGCGGCTACCGCCAACATGGATGCCACGCGCGGGCGATCCTCTTTTTTGGGGGATAGGGCCAAGGGCCATGTAGATCCCGGTTCACGCTCTATGTCGCTCATCATCAGTGCGATATGTGACGGATTGTCAAAAAAATAAAGTCGATCTACATTTGAATGAATGCAATAGGAAACGCCATGAAAAATTTGATGAACGATGTAGACAATGTGCTAGCTGAATCGCTAGACGGATTTACTGCAGCCCACGCTGACATTGTGGCCCTGGGCGTAGACCGCGAATTTGTGCGGCGAAAACGAAACCGACCCGGAAAAGTGGTTCTGATTTCGGGTGGTGGTGCAGGCCACGAGCCCTTGCACGCGGGCTTTGTGGGCCACGGCATGCTGGACGCAGCCTGCCCCGGGCAAATATTTACCTCCCCCACGCCTAACCAAATGGTCAACGCCGCACAGGCGATGGATGGTGGTGCCGGAGTGCTGTTTATCGTCAAAAACTATTCTGGCGACATGATGAATTTCCAAATGGCTGCCGAAATGTTGGAGCAAGAAAATGCCGTCGTCATCGTCAATGACGACGTGGCCGTAGAAGACTCCACCTACACCACGGGCCGGCGTGGTGTGGCGGGCACGCTCATTGTGGAAAAAATATTGGGCGCGGCGGCAGAGCGTGGTGACAATTTGGCGCAACTCAAAGCATTGGGCAATGCGGTCAACAAAGCGACTGCATCGATGGGGGTTGCGCTTACCTCTTGCACCGTGCCAGCAGCGGGCAAACCCACATTTCAAATTGGCCCAGGTGAAATGGAAGTGGGCGTA
The DNA here is from genome assembly GCA_044346675.1 of Rhodoferax sp. Taxonomy (GTDB): domain Bacteria; phylum Pseudomonadota; class Gammaproteobacteria; order Burkholderiales; family Burkholderiaceae_C; genus Allorhodoferax. Next base: position 1,560 of record JBIIYT010000241.1, read on the forward strand.
GGTATTCACGGTGAGCCCGGGCGCCGCCGGGTTCCCTTGGCCAGCGCAGATGAGATTGCCAAAGAGCTCACCGGCGCGGTTATTGCCGACTTAGCGCTCAAAGACGGGGAGGAAGTTTTGTTGTTGGTCAACGGCTTTGGAGGCACCCCCATGTTGGAACTCTACCTGATGGTGAACGCCGCTCGCAAGGTACTGGACAGCGCTGGAGTTAAGGTGGTGCGTCACCTCACTGGTTCTTACGTCACTTCTTTGGAAATGGCGGGCTGCTCCATTACCGTCACCAAAGTAGACAAAGAAATGCTCGCGTTGTGGGATGCGCCAGTACACACCGCCGCTTTGCGTTGGGGTATGTAATGAGCAGCCAATAGGCGGTTAATTTACTAAGCGCCTGTAGCACGGTGCAAATTTGGGCGAGACGGGGCATGGCTACTTTGGAGTGACAGAAATTCTGAAATCCAGCAAAGCTTAAAGCCCCTGTTTGCAGGGATGTGGATATACTGTACAAAATAACAGTATTAACCATAAACCCCATGCCAGCCTTGCTTCAGCAGATAGTGAATGCCGCCACACCGCGTGGCGACGCTGCTGCGCGCGCATTCGACATGGGGCAACTTCCGGGGGCCATGGCGCAGGCCATTTGGCACGGTAGCGACCTCGGCCAAGCCGACCAGCGGGTCGTTCCCACCGGGTTTGCGGGGCTGGATGCCCACTTGCCCGGCGGTGGGTGGCCCTGCAATGCCGTGACCGAATGCTTGCAGCCACAGGCTTCGCTGTGCGAGTGGCAGTTGCTCGCGCCCGCACTGTCTGCCTTGGTGGCCAGCGGCGGGCAAGTTTTGCTGGTAGGCCCGCCCAAACGCCCGCACGTTGCAGGCTTGGTCAAGCTGGGTATCGCAGAAAAAAGCCTGGTGTGGATTGCCGCTGACACCCCGGCTGAGCGGCTGTGGAGCACCGAGCAACTGATCAAGTCCAACCCTAAGGGGTGCGCCATTCTTGCTTGGCTGGGGCAGGCGCGCCCCGATCAACTGCGCCGCTTGCAAGTGCATGCGCAGTCTTGTGACTGCCCCGTGTTTGTGTTCCGCCCTGAAGCCGCGCAATTGGACGCATCCCCCGCACCACTGCGTGTGCTGGCCACACTGGGCCCAGCGTGGGAGCTACGCATACAAATTCTCAAACGCAGAGGGGCGCTGCTAGCGGGGCACATTGTGTTGCCGTCTATCCCCGGCATGCTGGCGCAGGTTTTGCCCCCGCGGCTGATGCGTGCCAGCGAGCGGCTTGCTCCACAGGAGGCTTCCCGTGTATTGGGCAGCGTTACTCACATCCACAGCCTGCAAGCCCACTGCGTGCAGTGATGCGGGTGGTGTTGCCCTATGGGCCCTGCAGTTCACACCGCGGGTGGCCCTGCTGGAGTCTGCCGTCTTGCTGGAGGTGGAGCAAAGCCTGCGCCTCTTTGGTGGGCAAGAGCGCGTGCATGCGGCCGTAGAGGCGGGTGCTGCAGAGCTGGGTGTCAGCGCATTGGCGTGGGCACCTACTAGCCTGGCTGCCTTGGCGTGCGCGCGCATGGGCATCACAGACGGTTTCTCTGGCCCGCTGCACAAGGTCTTAGACCCCTTGCCCTATGCATGTGTAGATGCGGTCAGGCTGCACAGCCCTACGCTTGCGCGACTGGGCTGCACCACGCTGGCCGATGTGCGCCAATTGCCCCGTGGGGGGCTGAGCCGGCGCTTTGACGCGCAACTGCTGGCAGCACTTGACCAAGCCTATGGGCTGCGGCCCGAAGCTTACCCCTGGGTCACGGTGCCTGATACATTTGCGGCACGCCTAGAGCTCCCGGGACGGGTAGACAACGCCGTGGGTTTGATGTTTGGTGCGCGCCGTCTGCTGCTGCAAATGGGCGGGTGGCTTGCCGCGCGCCACTGCGGCGTGAGCGCCTTTACTTTGCACTGGGGGCACGATGTAATGCGCGCGCGAGATGCGGGCCCCGGGGCTGAGCTCACCGTGCGCACCGCGCAACCTACGCAAAACGTGGAGCATTTAAGCCGCTTGCTCAGCGAGCATCTGGCCAAGGTCACGCTGCTCGCGCCTGCGGCAGACTTGCGGCTGACGGCTGTAGAGGTCGCACCCATGGTGGAACAAAGCCGCTCGCTCATTGCCGATGCAAGGGCGAGTGGGGAATCCATCGCGCTGGTGCTAGAGCGCATTGCTGCGCGCCTTGGCAAAAATCGGGTGCTCAGACCCGTGCTGAGTGAAGACACGCGCATGGAGTGGACCAACCACTGGCAAGCTGCGGATGCCAAGCCACCCAGTACCCCAGTGCGCTTGGTGCCAGGCCCGCAGCCCACATGGATTTTTAAAAAACCACTCAGGCTAGACGTTCAAGCCGAATGCCCTTTGTACCAAGGCCCGTTGCAAATGTTGTTAGGCCCCCAGCGGGTGGAAGGTGGCTGGTGGCACCGCGTGCTTGATGAGAATGGTCAAGAGCGCCACCTCCATGTGGCGCGCGACTATTGGGTAGCGCGCAGCCCCTACGCGGGGGTGCTCTGGATTTATCAAGAGCGCTTGGCGCCAGATGCCCAAGAGGGTAAGAGGGCGTCTTGGTACCTACATGGCATTTTTGCGTGAGACAGGGCTATGTCACGCATTCCCCCCTATGCCGAGTTGCGGTGCCTGTCTAACTTTTCTTTTTTGAAAGGTGCCAGTCGCCCTGAAGAGTTGGTAGAGCGCGCCAAGGCGCTGCGCTATGCGGCCATCGCCATCACCGATGAGTGTTCTATG
>JBIIYT010000242.1:0-4327 GCA_044346675.1 Rhodoferax sp.
GCCGTCGCCTCCCACCACCAAGCACAGGTCACACGTGGCACCAATGCCCGCAACATCCATCGTGGCGTACCGGGCTAGCCCCATATTGGCTGCGGTGTCAGACTCAATCACCACCTCACAGCCCAAATCCAGCAGGAAGTGGGCAATCTGCTCCAGCGCCTGGCGCGAAGAGGCTCCCGCAGCCCCTGCGGCGGTGGTTTGGTACTTACCTATTAAAGCGACTTGGCGGAATTTAGGCTTCATTGGCAAATTACATCACTAAAATGCGCTGATGCTCGATGATCGTTCCAAGTTGTTGCTTAAAGCGCTAGTAGAGCGCTACATTGCCGATGGACAGCCGGTGGGCAGCCGCACGCTGTCCAAGGCCTCTGGGCTGGAACTGTCGCCGGCCACCATTCGCAACGTGATGTCCGACCTAGAAGAGCTGGGCCTGATTGTGAGTCCCCACACGTCTGCTGGGCGCATTCCCACCGCCCGTGGCTACCGGCTGTTTGTGGACACCATGCTGACTGTGCAGCCTGCGCAGTATGCCTCGCACAGCCTAGCACCCGACCAGCCCCAAAAAGTGATCTCCAATGCGGCCAACCTGCTCTCCAGCTTGTCGCAGTTTGTGGGTATTGTGATTGCACCCCGGCGTACTTCGGTGTTTCGCCACATGGAGTTTTTGCGCTTGTCGGAGCGGCGTTTGTTGGTGATCATCGTCTCGCCAGAAGGCGATGTGCAAAACCGGGTGATTTACACCGAGGTGGATTATTCCCAAACGCAACTGGCCGAAGCGGCTAATTTTCTGAATAGCCACTACGTGGGGCTGGACATTGAGCAAGTGCGCGAGCGCCTGCAAACCGAGGTGGAGTCGCTGCGCACAGAAATCGCAACGCTGATGCAAGCCGCAGTAACGGTCAACACCGAAGCTATGAGCGAGACGCAGGACGAAGTGGTCATCTCGGGGGAGCGCAATTTGCTCGCGGTGTCAGATTTTTCCAGCGACATGGGCCATCTGCGCCGCGCGTTTGATTTGTTTGAGCAAAAAGCCCAGCTCATGCGTTTGCTCGATATTGCGGGTCAGGCAGAAGGCGTGCGAATTTTTATTGGCGGCGAAAGCCAAGTGGTGCCCTTTGAAGATTTGTCCATCGTGAGCTCCCCCTACGAGGTAGACGGTAAGGTGGTTGGCACGCTGGGCGTGATAGGCCCCACGCGTATGGCTTACGACCGAATGATCCAAATCGTGGACATTACTTCGAAGTTGGTCAGCAACGCGCTGAGCCACCACAAGTAGGCCAGCACAATCTACGGTTCGGTGTGGCTTTTAGCTCAGTTGGTTAGAGCAGAGGACTCACAAAGCAAGTCACACGTTTTCTGGCTCCACCGTAAGCTTAAGAAGCGCGTATCGTGTTTTCTTCGCACTGCCAGTTTCCTTCCAGTACCACCGAACCTTTCGGACTGTTCGGTGTCCATCGCCATTGGACACCCACCTAGTACCCAGCATGAGTCGTCGCGGGAACTGTTGGGACAATGCGGTCTCAGAATCGTTCTTTAGCGATTTGAAGAAGGCGCGAATCAAACGCCGCATCTATGCTTCGCGCCAAGAGGCCAAGTCAGATGTGTTTGGCTACATTGAGGTTTTTTACAATCGAGTCCGCAGGTACCGCCATCTTGACCAAATGAGCCCGTTTGCCTTCGGGCAACTTCAAACCGGAGGTTGATTTGTTTCTACAGAAGTGGGTGACGTCCAGTCAATAAGTCGGAATTGACCCAGGAAACCGATTAAATACACAGTCTAGAGTTGAATTTCCTGGTATCCTGGACGGACCAAGAAAACGAGACGGAAAACCTTGTGACTGATGTTGTCGATGAACGCACGCGAAGCCGGATGATGGCAGGAATTCGTTCGGCAAACACACGGCCTGAACTGCTTGTGCGATCGGCTTTGCATCGACAGGGGCTGAGGTTTGCGAGATCGTCGCTCGGCCTAGCGGGTCGTCCGGATGTAGTTCGTCCGCACTGGAAGGTTGCTGTATTCGTCAATGGTTGCTTTTGGCACATGCACGGATGCAAATTGTCAAAGTTGCTAGGAAGCAATACTGATTTCTGGTCGAAAAAGCTTCAGGCTAATCAGACACGCGATTTCCGGAATATGAAGAAGCTGACTGAATCTGAATGGCGGGTTCTGACAGTCTGGGAATGTTCGCTGCTTGGCGCCGGTGCAAGTCGACTATTTGATCAAAGAGCGGACCAGGTGGTGCACTGTATCAGGGATCATCGGGCAGGTACTTGCTGCGATGTGTCTCAGGATGGAATTTTTTATCGAAAGACTATTGATGAGAGTCATTGATCTGTTTTCTGGCCCAGGTGGTCTGGGTGAGGGTTTTGCGGCGCTTGATGATGGTAAAGCCTTCGAAATCGGTGTATCTGCCGAAATGGAAGCCAGCGCACACAGCACATTGACTCTGCGTGCGTTCTTTCGCCTAGCAAAAAGGCTGGGCGACAAGAAGGCCATTCGGGCCTACTACGCCTATTGCAATTCAAGTGATGCATCGCACCCAAGCATGGTCGTCCCGCTTCTGTGGGATGTGGCGAAAGCAGAGGCTAGGCAAATACAGCTTGGAGCGGCTGCGGACGACCGCTTGTTGGATGACATTTTGGAGAGCGAGAATCTGGGAGGTGATGACACTGTGCTTATTGGTGGTCCGCCATGCCAAGCCTATTCCCACATGGGAAGAGCCAGAAACAAAGGCAAGAAAGACTACGTTCCTGAAGAGGACAAGCGCAATTTTCTCTATAGGGAATATCTGCGGGTCCTTGCGAAAACGATGCCGGCCATTTTTGTGATGGAAAACGTCAAGGGAATTCTGTCGTCAACGCCAGGTGGCAAGCGCATCTTTCATGAAATTCTGAATGATTTATCTGACCCACTTCGTGCCACCGTTGGCAAGAGCGGCAAGAAATACGCGATTCATTCCCTGACAACTGACACTTTTTATGCAACGGGCATGAATCCCGAGGATATCGACGCTAGGGATTTCATAATCAAAGCAGAGAACTATGGCGTTCCACAAGCACGACATAGGGTAATTTTGCTAGGCGTAAGAGAGGATATCCCCTCACCTTCTCAGCGGCTTAAGAAGGTCGACGAAATCAGCGTCAGGAAGGCAATTGGAAAGCTGCCTCGACTTCGCAGTCAGATTAGCCCCATTAGAGATGACTCTGCAGAGAACTGGTTGGCCGCCGTTTCAGGAAGCGCGAAGCATCTTGCAAAAGAAGCTTCCAAGGCTGAACTGGAAGCCATCTCGAATCAACTAACTGATGTCTGCTCCAAGTTGGATTCTTCGCTCACGTTTGGCGGTAACAGGGTTCCAGTGAATGGGTCTGTAATTGATCCAGAAGCGCCCAAGAGATACAACAAGTGGATCGCGGATGCAAACCTTTCTGTATGCCTCAATCACGAGGCCAAGTCACATATGCCAAGTGACCTGGGGCGGTATCTTTTTGCATCGGTGTTTTGCGATATCAGTAAAGCAGGCATTCGCGGATTCAAGGACTTCACCCTGCCTGGGCTCGCGCCCGACCATGCCAATTGGGAAACCGGTGATTTTCTGGATCGGTTCAAGGTGCAGCTCTTTGATAACCCAAGTAGCACCATGACGTGCCATATTTCGAAGGATGGGCACTCGATCATCCACCCGGATCCATCACAATGTCGTGCTCTGACTGTTCGCGAAGCCGCCCGGTTGCAGACTTTTCCCGATAACTACTTTTTCCAGGGAAGCAAAACTCAGCAATACCATCAGGTTGGGAATGCGGTGCCACCTCTACTGGCAAACCAAATTGCCGGGGTGGTCTTTTCGATACTTAATCAGTCCAACTGACTTTTCGCGGAAACCTTATCCACGATTCAGCCTTGGACTGACGGGGTTCGCAACCAATTTAACTTGCCTGGCCATTCAATTGGGGTAGTCACTACCTGCATTGAACGTTTCAGCCTGTTGATCTGCGCTTATGCGGGCTGCGTACTCCGCACTCCCAGCTGCTCCCCTCAATAACTTGCCTGCTCAGCAACAACAAATCAAATATGTACGTATAAAACACATAGGTTATGAGTTTGTTGACATGGAAGTCGTAATGAGATACATTTTCTGAATCTTAACCATTTCTGCAAATATTCACCATGAGTGACATTCAAACAAAGTCTGTGCGCGACAAACGAGCTAAGTTCGTTGAAATTGCATCGCGCCGAGTGAATCGCGTGATCAAGGAAATCCGTCTGATATCAAATTTGTCGAATCGATCGGCCTACGAGTACACGGAAGACGACGCGAAAAAGATCGCG
>JBIIYT010000243.1:0-4318 GCA_044346675.1 Rhodoferax sp.
TTTCTGAATGGTTTTCAAAGTCCCTCCGGGCACGAGCACTACGTGGTGAAAACTATAATTTGACCACAGTTCCACCCTCAATTGGTGCAGTGCAGCGCACCCGTGGCGCTGACTGCAGCCTTAGCCCTCACACAATTGACCGTTTAAGCCCATGAAACTCCAAGCAGACGCCGTCCAAGGCCCCTCCATCAGCGGCTACGGGCCAGGCTGGGTGGCCGTGAATGGAGAAAAATTTACTTCCAGCCTCATCATTAGCAGCATGGGCATGCGTATGGACTGGAACTGCAGCATTTTTGACGCATTGCAGGCCAGCCACTTCGAGCAACTGGCTGCCCTCAATCCCGAATTGGTGCTTTTTGGCAGCGGCGAACGCATCCGCTTTCCCCAGCCACAATGGCTGCAAGCCCTGTATGCGCAGCGCATTGGCCTAGAAACTATGGACACGCAGGCCGCCTGCCGCACCTACAACTTTTTAGCGGGTGAAGGCCGCAAAGTGCTTGCCGCACTGCTGTTGTGAGGCTATTGGGCAGCCAAACTGGTGGCAAAGGCTAGTACGCCTAGGCCAAGCACCCGTTTTGCGAGTAAAATACCGGGTTGCTGTCGGGGGAAATGAAGGCTGTCACGCTTCAAATCCCTCACCTTTGAATGACACATCCTGCACGAGAGACTCAAACACCATATGGCGATCGTTGTCAACAAACCCCTGCCCGAATTTGAAGCCAATGCCACAGGTGGCATCAAGGTGACCAACACCAACCATGTTGGAAAAACCATGGTTTTGTACTTTTACCCCAAGGACAACACCCCTGGCTGCACCACGGAAGCGATGCAGTTCAGAGACAAGTTCAAAGACTTTGTCAAAGCCGGAGCCACTGTGTACGGGGTTTCGCGCGACAACATGAAGTCCCACGACGAGTTCAAGACTAAACTGGAACTCCCCTTCGAGCTCATTGCCGACACCGAAGAAAAAATGTGTCACATGTTCGGTGTGGTGAAAAACAAAATCATGTACGGCAAAAAGGTCAAAGGCATTGAGCGCAGCACCTTTTTGATCGGTGCCGATGGTTTGGTCAAGGAAGAATGGCGTGGCCTGAAGGTGCCTGGCCATGTGGACGAAGTACTCACCGCGGTGAAAGCCCTCAAAAAAGCGGCCTAGTACCGCCCTACTTCGGGCACCCATTTGCCTACCCGCTGTCTTATGACTCATGCATAATGAGTTACATGCAGGTAAATATCGCAAACGCTTTCCCACAAAATGCCGTCTTGGCTCAAGACGGCATTTTTGCTTTTGCGACACCTTAATTCCACTTCACCCTCATTAAGCGAGTCCATAGCCCATGCCCTTGCCCACTGCCCCGTCGAAACGCGCTGATCAACTTTCCGCCCAGGCCTTTGAAGCCTCGGCCCGGGGTACCCCAAGGCCACCACGCAAGACTTCGCCGATCGTGCATGAAGCGCCATCCTCCACACCCACTGCAGACAAGTTAAGCAACGTGCAGGTTCCGCGGCGCGCGGCCCAACCCAGCGCGCTTCTCAAAGAACCCACTGGTGCCCCATTGCAACAAATTGAAACCCGCAAACCTGCGCCCAGCCCGATTGCAGCCACCCGCTCCAAAAAATCCGCCCGCACCACTGGCCCCAGCAAGCTGTTTGTGCTGGACACCAATGTGCTGATGCACGACCCCATGTGCTTGTTCCGCTTTGAGGAACATGACATTTACCTGCCCATGATCGTGCTGGAAGAATTGGACGGCCACAAAAAAGGCATGACCGAGGTAGCCCGCAACGCCCGCCAAACCAGCCGCACGCTCGATGCACTGGCCGGCACACCGGGGGCAGACATCACTGCAGGCTTCGAACTGTCTAGCACGGGCCACCGCGAAGCCCGTGGCAAGTTAATGTTCCAAACCCAGCCGCTGAACTACACCTTGCCCACCAGCCTGCCTCAAGGCAAGGCAGACAACCAAATACTGGGCGTGGTAGAGGCGCTACGACAAAAATTTGCCCCCCGTGAAGTGGTATTGGTGTCCAAAGACATCAATATGCGGGTCAAAGCCCGCGCCTTGGGCCTGGCCACCGACGACTACCAAAACGACAAAACGCTAGAAGACGGCGACTTGCTGTACTCCGGCTCCCTGGCACTACCCAGCGACTTTTGGGCAACCCACGGCCAAGCCGTGGAAAGCTGGCAACAAGGCCCCCATACTTTTTACAAAGTAGATGGCCCGGTCGTGCCCAGCATGATGATCAACCAGTTTGTGTACTTCGAGTCCCCCGGCGAGCCCAGCTTGTATGCCCGAGTCACCGAAATTCGCGGCACCACCGCCGTGCTCAAAACGCTGAAAGACTTCAACCACCTGAAAAATGCAGTGTGGGGCGTGACCACGCGCAACCGCGAACAAAACTTTGCCATGAATTTGCTGACCGACCCCGAGGTCGACTTTGTCACCCTCACCGGCACCGCGGGCACTGGCAAAACACTCATGGCGCTGGCTGCAGGCCTGACCCAGGTGCTGGACGACCGCCGCTACACCGAAATCATCGTCACCCGCGCCACCGTGAGCGTGGGCGAAGACATTGGCTTTTTGCCCGGCACCGAAGAAGAAAAAATGGGCCCTTGGATGGGCGCGTTGGATGACAACCTGGAAGTCTTGGGCAAAACCGAAACCAGCGCCGGAGAGTGGGGCCGTGCCGCTACCAATGAGCTGATTCGCAGCCGCATCAAGATCAAGAGCATGAACTTCATGCGCGGGCGTACCTTTTTGAACAAGTACGTTATCATCGACGAAGCCCAAAACTTGACGCCCAAGCAAATGAAAACCTTGATCACGCGCGCAGGTCCTGGCACCAAGATCATTTGCATGGGCAACCTGGCCCAGATCGACACGCCCTACCTGACCGAAGGCTCCTCGGGCCTGACCTTTGCGGTGGACCGCTTCAAAGGCTGGCCACACGGTGGACACATCACGCTAGCGCGTGGTGAGCGTTCGCGCTTGGCTGACTTTGCGAGCGACGTGCTCTAAGACGCGTCTGCCCCACGCACAGCCGAGGGGCGGTGGTGTGTGGCAAAGCGAAGTAAAGGAGGAGACCACGGGCGCAGCCCGAGGTCGGGGGACATGAGCGACGCCATGCACCACAGCCCTTCAGCCGAGCTTAATAATCCCCACCACCCCCATGCGCCAAGCTTTCAAACTTGGTGATCTGGCGCAAGAAGGCTAACTTGACCGTGCCGGTGGGGCCATTACGCTGCTTGGCAATGATGATCTCGGCCACACCGGGCTCTTTACAGGCGTCCTTGGTGTAGTACTCATCACGGTAGATGAACATGATAATGTCGGCATCTTGCTCGATAGCGCCTGACTCACGCAAATCGCTCATCATGGGGCGCTTGTCGGGGCGCTGCTCCACACTGCGGTTGAGCTGGGACAAGGCAATCACTGGGCATTTCAACTCACGCGCTAGCATTTTCAGGCCCCGCGAAATCTCGCCCAGTTCTGTAGCGCGATTTTCACCGTCGCTGCTGGTGCCACTCATCAGCTGTAAATAGTCCACCACAATCAAGCCCAGTTGCCCGCACTGGCGCGACAGGCGGCGGGCATTGGCCCGCAGCTCGCTCGATGTGAGGCCCGCGCTTTCATCGATGTGCAAAGAAATAGTGCGCAGCTTTTCAATCGCCTCTGACAGGCGCGGCCATTCGTCGTCCGTCAAGCGCCCGGTGCGCAAGTGGCCTTGGTCAATCCGGCCAATGGAGCCCACGATACGCACCGCCAACTGCGACGCGCCCATTTCCATGGAGAACACTGCCACTGGCAAACCTTCGTTCAATGCCACATGCTCGGCAATGTTGATAGCCAGCGCGGTCTTGCCCATAGAGGGGCGCGCTGCCAGCACAATCAAGTCGCCCGCCTGCAGCCCTGCAGTCATGCGGTCTAGGTCATAAAAACCTGTGGGCACCCCAGTCACGTCATTGGGGTTATCGGCCATCTCCTGCACGCGGTCAAGCAACTTCACTACCAAGGAATCCATGGCCTGAAAGCCTTGGTTGTTGCGCTTGCCTTGTTCACCAATGTTGAAGATTTTTTGCTCCGACTCGTCCACAATGTCCGCCACTGGGCGGCCTTTGGGGTTGAAAGCATTGGTAGCTATTTCGTCACTGGCACTTACCAGCTTGCGCAGAATGGAGCGGTCACGCACGATCTCGGCATAGCGGCGTATGTTGCTGGCGCTAGGCACGTACTGAGCCAGAGAATTCAAGTACGCCAGCCCGCCAATCTCTTCTGCTTTGCCCTGGCTTTGCAGGTGCTCAAAGACCGTAATC
>JBIIYT010000025.1:0-13724 GCA_044346675.1 Rhodoferax sp.
GTCAATATGGGGCCAACAAAAAATAAACCCTTGTTAGCCGCGGTAGGTACCAATATCTCTTTGGTCAGCAGCTTTAAGGCATCGGCGATAGGTTGCAACAAACCCAGTGGGCCAACGCGGTTGGGCCCCACACGCACTTGCATCCAACCCAGAAACTTGCGCTCCCACAAGGTTAGATAAGCCACCGCACCCATCAAAGGCAAAACCACGACCACGATTTTGATGAGTGTCCAGATCACAGGCCACGCCATCGTTGTCCACCAACTGGCTGCAAGCAAGCCCAGCCCAAAGTTGTACACCATGTCTATCATGCTGCCACCTCTTCACCAGACTGCGTATGAGCCGCACCCTTGGCGTCGGCAGTGAGCTGCAATGAAGTCGCGCGTCGAACCAAGCTGTCGAGTTGATAGATGCTGGCCACGACCGGGCTGCCCGTACTGGGAAGCAAGTCGGGCACCGTCTTGCACGCGTTGCTGAGTTTGTCTTCAGCCACTTGAGCGCTAGCACCGCCCATGCCCGCTTGTATTTGGGCCAAGACATCTTGTGAAGACTCAAAATCGAAGCCCGGAACTTTCAGCATATTGGCCAACACGCGCAAAACTTTCCATGCAGGTCGGGTCTCGCCCAAGGGTTTGACCACAGCATGAAAACTTTGCACGCGCCCTTCGGCGTTCACAAAGGTGCCGGACGTTTCGGTGAAAGGTGCTATGGGCAGCAGTACGTCGCTGAACTCCATATTGGCTTTGAATGGGCTCAATGTGACCACCATTTCGGCCTTCACCAGCTGGTGGGCAGAGGCAGCGGCGGAATCAAAAACGGGTTCGTTGTTGAGCAAGACCACGGCCTTCAAACCACCTGCCAGCATTTGCCCAGCGTTCAAGCCGCCTTTGCCGGGTACGGCACCCACCAGTTGGGCGCCCACTGTATTGGCAGCTTCGGTAAGGAAGCCCACGCTGGCACCTGTGTGCTCTGCAATCCAGTTGGCCAACGACAAAAGACTACTCGCCTTGGAATGGTGCGCGGCGGCGTTGCCCAACAGAACGGCTTTGCGTTCACCACCGATCAAAGACTTAGCAATAGCTTGTGCACTCGCTGTAGCGGTGCCCGAAGCAGGAGCAGCTACACCTTTTTCTGCAGCCACTGCACAAGCGATGTCGGCCAAAGCCTGCACCCACTGGGCGGGCGGCGCAGACAGCGTGTTGGCAATCGGCATGGCCCAATCTTGCGCAGACGCACCTACTGCATTCACTGCACAACCGGTCTTCACGGCTTGGCGAATGCGCTGCGCGAACAGTGGATGGTCCTTACGCAAGTTGGAGCCCACTACCAGCAGGCGCTGCAGCTGCGAGAGCGAGGCAATAGAAGTACCCAACCAACGCACCCCAGAGGCTGACTCGAACTCTGCATTGCGCAGACGGTAGTCAATGTTCTCACTACCCAAGCCGCGCATCAATGCGCCTGCCAAGTGCAGTTCTTCCAGCGTGCTGTGTGGGCTTACCAAAGCGCCGACCGACGCAGCCCCGTGGTTCGCCTTAATTTCTTGCAAGCCATTGGCGACATATTCCAAGGCCGTTTGCCAATCTACATTGGTCCACTTGCCGCCTTGCTTGACCATGGGGCTGGTCAGGCGTTCATCACTGCTGAGCGCTTCGTAAGAGAAACGGTCGCGGTCGGCAATCCAGCATTCGTTCACCGCTTCGTTCTCTAGCGGAACCACGCGCATAACCTTGTTGTTTTTGACCTGAACGATCAAATTGGCACCAGTGGAATCATGCGGGCTGACCGACTTGCGGCGCGATAGCTCCCATGTGCGAGCGCTGTAGCGAAACGGCTTGCTGGTGAGTGCACCCACCGGGCAAATGTCAATCATGTTGCCGGACAATTCTGAGTCCACGGACTGACCCACAAAAGTTTCAATCTCGGCATGCTCACCACGGTGCGACATGCCCAACTCCATCACGCCTGCAATCTCTTGCCCGAAGCGCACACAGCGCGTGCAGTGGATGCAGCGGCTCATCTCTTCCATAGAGACCAAGGGCCCTACATCTTTGTGAAACACCACTCGCTTTTCTTCTTCGTAGCGAGAGGTGGAACCACCGTAACCCACCGCCAAATCTTGCAACTGGCACTCACCGCCTTGGTCGCAAATAGGGCAATCCAGCGGGTGGTTGATGAGCAAAAACTCCATCACCGACTGCTGGGCCTTGATGGCCTTATCGCTCTTGGTGCGCACAATCATGCCTTGCGTGACCGGGGTGGCGCAGGCAGGCATGGGCTTAGGCATTTTTTCCACGTCCACCAAGCACATGCGGCAGTTGGCTGCAATGCTGAGCTTCTTGTGGTAACAAAAATGGGGGATGTAGGTGCCAGCTTTGTCGGCGGCATGCATGATCATGCTGCCTTCAACAATGTCTACCTTCTTGCCGTCGAGTTCAATTTCGATCATATGTGTTCAGCCCCACTCAAACGTAAGCGGGGACCATGCAGGTCTTGTGCTCAACGTGGTACTCAAATTCGTGTCTGAAATGTTTGATCATGGCGCGCACTGGCATGGCCGCCGCATCGCCCAGAGCGCAAATGGTGCGGCCCTGGATGTTTTCGGCCACGTTGTCCAACAGGTCCATATCGCTAGCGCGGCCGTGCCCAGTCTCAATACGGTCCACCATGCGCGACAGCCAGCCAGTGCCCTCGCGGCACGGCGTGCATTGACCGCACGATTCATGCATATAGAAGTAGCTCAGGCGTTGCAAAGCCTTGACCATGCAGCGGGTGTCGTCCATCACAATGACCGCGCCTGAGCCCAGCATAGAACCCGCCTTGGCAATGGAGTCATAGTCCATGGTGCATTCCATCATGATGGATGCAGGCAACACGGGGGACGATGATCCACCAGGAATAACTGCTTTGAGCTGGCGCCCACCGCGCACTCCGCCGGCCAATTCCAGCAACTTGGCAAAGGGTGTGCCCATGGGAATTTCGTAATTGCCCGGGCGTTCTACATCACCACTGATGGAGTAGATCTTGGTCCCGCCGTTGTTGGGCTTGCCGCAGGCCAAGTAAGCCTGGCCACCATTGCGAATGATCCAAGGCACCGCAGCAAAAGTCTCGGTGTTATTGATGGTGGTGGGCTTGCCGTACAGGCCAAAGCTGGCGGGGAACGGTGGCTTAAAGCGGGGCTGACCCTTCTTGCCTTCCAAGGATTCCAACAGAGCAGTTTCTTCGCCGCAAATGTAAGCACCGAAACCATGCGCTGCATGCAACTGAAAGCTAAACGTGCTGCCCAAAATATGGTTGCCCAACAAGCCCGCAGCGCGCGCTTCTTCTAGGGCTTCTTCAAAGCGATCGTAGGCAGAAAAAATTTCGCCGTGAATGTAGTTGTAACCTACCGTAATGCCCATGGCATAGGCGGCTATAGCCATGCCTTCGATAACGATGTGGGGGTTGAACTCCAGAATATCGCGGTCTTTACAGGTACCTGGCTCACCCTCGTCGGAGTTGCACACCAGGTACTTTTGGCCGGGGAACTGACGGGGCATAAAGCTCCACTTCAGGCCCGTAGGAAAACCCGCGCCGCCGCGGCCCCGCAGGGCCGATTCTTTGACCGTAGCAATCACCTGGTCTTGGGTCAGTCCCTCACCGCCATCTTTGCCCAAAATCTTGCGCAAAGCTTGGTAGCCACCACGCGCCTCATAGTCTTTGAGACGCCAATTCGTACCGTTCAAGTCCGCATAAATTTGGGGGTTGATGTGTCGGCCATGGAAGCAGGTCTCCACACCGGTGGCGCGAAACTGCGACAGAATGTTTTCGGCCTTCATGGCTTGCCCTCCGCCCCGCGTAAACCATCCACCAATTGGTCCAACTTCTCATTGGACATAAAGCTGCACATAGCGCGATCATTCACCAGCATCACGGGCGAATCCGCACAGGCACCCAAGCACTCGCTTTGCTGCAAAGTAAACATGCCATCTGCCGTGGTCTCGCCCATGCAGATACCAAGCTTCTTTTCCAAATGCTGCAAAGCCTTGGTGCCGTCACGCAACTGGCATGGCAGGTTGGTGCACACATTGAGCTTGTACTTTCCAACAGGACGTTGGTTGTACATGTTGTAGAAGGTAGTGACTTCGTGCACCGCAATGGGCGCCATGCCGAGGTATTCGGCAACAACGGTTTCACTCTCGGCACTTACGAACCCTAACTCTTGCTGAACAATGGCAAGACAGGCCATCACGGCCGATTGCTTTTGATCGGGAGGGTACTTGGCAACTTCTTTGGCGAAGCGCGCTTTGGTCGCATCAGAGATCATCGGTCAATCTCTCCAAAAACAATATCCATGGTGCCGATGATGGACACCGCATCGGCAATCATGTGGCCTTTGGCCATTTCATTCAAAGCTGCCAAGTGAACAAAACCTGGCGGGCGAATTTTTAAACGATAAGGCTTATTAGCCCCATCGCTCACGATGTAGATACCAAACTCACCCTTGGGGTGCTCCACTGCAGCATAGGCCTCGCCTTCGGGCACATGAAAACCTTCGGTGAAAAGCTTGAAGTGGTGAATCAGCTCTTCCATATTGGTCTTCATCGACTCACGCGAAGGCGCTGCCACCTTATGGTTGTCTGTAATCACCGGGCCCGGATTAGCCTTGAGCCACGCTACGCACTGTTGGATGATGCGATTGGATTGCTTCATCTCCTCCATGCGCACCAAGTAACGGTCGTACACGTCGCCCGTCTTGCCCACCGGAATATCAAAATCCAGCTGGTCGTACACATCGTAGGGCTGCTTTTTGCGCAAGTCCCATGCAATACCAGAACCTCGCAACATGGGGCCCGTAAAGCCCATATTCAGTGCCCGCTCAGGCGTAACCACACCAATGTTGACTGTGCGCTGCTTCCAAATGCGGTTCTCGGTGAGCAAGGTATGGTATTCGTCCAAGCACTTAGGGAAACGCTGCGCAAAATCATCGATGAAGTCGAGCAAGGAGCCCTGGCGATTGCTATTGAGCTGCGCCACGCCCTTGGCATTGCGCACACGGCTTGCCTTGAACTGCGGCATGGTGTCTGGCAGATCGCGGTAGACACCACCGGGGCGGAAATAAGCAGCATGCATGCGCGCACCGCTGGCCGCCTCGTACATATCAAACAAATCTTCACGCTCACGGAAGGTGTAGATCAGAATCGTAGAGCTACCACAATCATTCCCATGGGAGCCTAGCCACATCAGATGGTTGAGCAGCCGAGTGATCTCTGAAAACATAACGCGGATGTACTGGGCACGCACCGGCACTTCGATGCCCAACAACTTTTCGATAGCAAGGCAGTAAGCATGCTCATTGCACATCATGGACACATAGTCCAAGCGGTCCATATAGGGCAAGGACTGGATGTAGGTCTTGGACTCTGCTAGCTTTTCAGTGGCGCGGTGCAGCAAACCAATATGTGGATCGGCGCGTTGAATCACCTCGCCATCCAACTCCAACACCAAACGCAAAACACCGTGCGCTGCAGGGTGCTGGGGTCCGAAATTGAGGGTGTAGTTTTTTATTTCAGCCATACATCCAACTGCTTAATGCAGACCCCCGTAGTTGTCTTCGCGAATGATGCGCGGCGTGATTTCACGGGTTTCAATGGTGACCGGTTGGTAGACAACGCGGGCCTGCTCTGCGTCGTAACGCATTTCCACGTGGCCGGTCGTGGGAAAGTCTTTGCGAAATGGATGACCGATAAAGCCATAGTCCGTCAAAATGCGGCGCAAATCGGTGTGTCCATCAAACACAATACCAAACAGGTCAAACGCTTCGCGCTCAAACCAGTTGGCAGAGTTCCAAACGTCGTTAACCGAATCCACCATAGGCATGGCATCGTCGGTGGCAAACACTTTCAAGCGCAGGCGTTGGTTCAAACTTACCGACAAAAGGTGCACCACTACACCGTAGCGAGCCCCCCCAAACGAGGC
The DNA here is from genome assembly GCA_044346675.1 of Rhodoferax sp. Taxonomy (GTDB): domain Bacteria; phylum Pseudomonadota; class Gammaproteobacteria; order Burkholderiales; family Burkholderiaceae_C; genus Allorhodoferax. The sequence goes on from JBIIYT010000025.1 coordinate 5,956, forward strand.
TGCCGCATATTCAGAATAATCAACACCACACAAGTCAATCAGTTGCTCAAACTTGCACCCAGGCGCGTCACGCAGACACAGGGCTGCGGCATGGTAGTCGGCCGCCTTGACCACCACCGTGAGCTCCCCCAAACGGATGGTGCTTTGCTGAACTTTATCACCCAAGGCGGCAACTACCGCCTCTTGCAAGGCCTCAGGACGAACGGAAAATGTTGTCATATCTTCCTTTTAGACCCGCGCAATCGTCTGCGTGCGACGGATTTTTTGCTGTAGTTGCATGATGCCGTAAAGGAGCGCCTCCGCTGTAGGCGGGCAGCCTGGAACATAGACATCAACGGGAACAATACGGTCGCAGCCACGCACCACCGAATAGCTATAGTGATAGTAGCCCCCACCATTGGCACAAGAGCCCATGCTAATGACCCAGCGTGGCTCCGACATTTGGTCATACACCTTGCGCAAAGCGGGTGCCATTTTGTTGCACAGCGTGCCGGCCACAATCATCAAGTCAGATTGACGCGGACTGGCACGAAACACCTCTGAGCCAAAACGGCTGATGTCGTAGCGTGCCGCTGCGGCGTGCATCATCTCTACAGCGCAGCAGGCCAAACCAAACGTCATGGGCCATATGGAACCCGTTTTGGCCCAATTCACCACCGAGTCGTAACTGGTAGTGACAAAGCCTTCGTTGAGTACACCTTCAATCATTGCATCACTCCCAATCCAAGGCGCCTTTTTTCCACATGTACACAAAGCCAATGGTCAGCACGATCACAAATTCGACGCCGATCAAGAAGCCCATGAACCCAATTTCTTTGAGCGAGACTGCCCAAGGGAACAAAAATGCCGTTTCCAAATCAAACAAGATGAATAAGATCGCTACCAAGTAGTAGCGAACATCAAACTTCATGCGGGCGTCTTCAAAGGCTTCAAAGCCGCACTCGTAAGGGGAATTTTTTGCCGCATCGGGCTTGTTGGGGCCGAGAATGTAGCCCAGCACTTGCGGCACGACACCGATACCGATGCCTACCAAGATGAACAGGAGGACGGGAAGATACTGATCGAGGCTCATCTTAAGATTCTGATCACCGTAAAAATTAATGGTGCCGTCGGCGAGACTCGAACTCGCACAGCTTTCGCCACTACCACCTCAAGATAGCGTGTCTACCAATTTCACCACGACGGCGGCTCTCAGTTGTCTGAATAGCGTGAGGCGCCTTGCGGCTTTTGCACATCTGACAAGCTAGGAGTTTACCCTGAATTTCCCTCTCTTATCGAGGGGGCAAGGCAATAAATGACAGTCTTACTTCGATGGAATTTGATCTGCACCGGTGGCGGGGGCTGCGGGTACAGCTGGTACGTCAGCAGCGCCTGGCACTACTACCGCCGCACCTTCCAATACACCCCCCGTAGTTGCCGGACGCAAGTTACCAAAATAAGCCAGCGCCAAAGTACAAACGAAAAACACGCTTGCCAACACGGCCGTAGTGCGGGACAAGAAATTGGCACTTCCGCTGGCGCCGAATAAGCTGCCAGAGCTACCGCTGCCAAAGGCCGCGCCCATATCAGCGCCCTTGCCGTGTTGCACCAAGATCAAGACAATCATGGCCAGTGCCGACAGCATTTGCACCGTCAAAATAATAGTTACCAATACATTTTGCATACTCTTCTCCTAAACTGAAAACAAATACGTACCGCGTTATTGCGCGGCTGCGATGATGGCTAAAAAATCTGGCGCCTTGAGGGACGCGCCGCCCACCAAACCACCGTCGATATCCGGCTGCGCTAGCAACTGGGCCGCATTAGCAGCATTCATGCTGCCGCCATACAAAATGTGCACGCGATCAGCTTGCGGGCTTGCCGCGCGCAATTGCGCGCGCAAGACAGCATGCACCGCTTGGGCCTGCTCGGGGCTTGCCGTTTTTCCGGTGCCAATGGCCCAAACGGGCTCATAGGCCACCACAATTTCACTAATGCAGTGTCCGTTAGTGTGTATGACAGCGGCCAACTGGCGTTTGACCACCTCTTCCGTGCGACCCGCTTCGTGCTCGGCCAAGGTCTCCCCTACACACACAATGGGCGTCACCCCAGCAGCCAAAGCACGCTGCGCCTTCAGGGCAACCACTGCATCTGTTTCTGCGTGGTACTGGCGACGCTCTGAGTGACCCACAATGGCATAACGAGCCGAAAACTCCCGCAGCATGGCCGCCGAAACCTCACCCGTGTAGGCGCCAGACTCGTGTTGAGACACATCTTGCGCACCCAAATCGATACCCGTGCCCTGGACCAGCGCTTGCACTTGCGCTAAATACGGCGCTGGCACGCACACCGCAACCAAACACTTCCCGTTTTTTGCAGCGCCTTCTAGCAGCGCTTGCACCAAGGCTGCGTTGGAGGCCATAGTGCCGTTCATTTTCCAGTTGCCTGCGATCAATTTTTTCATACTGACTCCCATGACAAAACAATTTTTCCTACGTGCTGGTTGGATTCCATCAGCGTGTGCGCACGGGCCACATGCATCGCTGCAAACACACTGTGCACCACAGGCTTGATACGCCCCGCATCCATCAGGGGCCAAACGTGCTTAAGGCACGCTTGGGCAATCGCCTGCTTGAAAGCCACCGAGCGCGCTCGCAAAGTTGACCCGGTAATAGTTAAACGGCGACGCAGCACCCAGCCTGCATTGATCTCGCTCTTGACGCCACCCTGCACGGCAATAATGACCAAGCGGCCATCTTCGGCCATACAGCCCAACTCTTTGGCTACATAGTCACCGGCCACCATGTCCAACACCACATTGGCACCTCGACCTTCGGTTAAACGCAACACTTCGCTCTGGAAATCGTGCGTCTTGTAGTTGATGGCGTAGTCAGCACCTAATGCGAGGCAAGCAGCGCATTTGGCGTCACTGCCCGCAGTGACGATCACCACCGCACCGCGCGCCTTGGCCAACTGAATCGCTGCCACCCCAATGCCACTGCTGCCGCCTTGCACCAAAAGGGTTTCCCCGACTTGCAAGGCACCTCGGTCAAACACATTGCTCCACACCGTGAAGTAGGTCTCGGGCAAACTTGCAGCTTGGATGTCGGTCAACCCATGCGGAATGGGCAGCGTTTGCGCCACGGGTGCCACACAGTACTGGGCATAACCACCACCAGCCACCAGCGCGCACACGCGATCTCCCACCTTCAACCCGGCAAGTGCCATAGCTGCCAAGTCACCATCCACAATCACGCCCGCCACTTCCAATCCCAAAATATCGGAAGCACCGGGCGGTGCCGGATAGTGGCCGGCCCGTTGCAAAACATCAGGCCGATTCACCCCACTGGCGTGCACGCGAATGCACAGCTCGCCTGCACCCGCCACGGGCACAGGACGCTCGGCCAAACGCAAAACGTCTGGCCCACCAGAGGAGGCAATCTCGATGACCTGCATTGACCTAAGAAGTTATGCGGGCTCGCTGGCTTGCACTGGGCGGTCCATCAAGGCCTTCATGGACAGTTTGATACGACCTTTTTCGTCCGTTTCCATGACCTTGACCTTGACAATTTGTCCTTCGGACAAGTAGTCAGACACCTTCTCCACGCGCTCGTGCGCGATCTGGCTGATGTGCAGCAAACCGTCTTTGCCGGGCAGCAAATTGACCAATGCACCGAAGTCCAAAATCTTGGTGATGGGGCCTTCGTAGGTCTTGCCAATTTCCACTTCGGCAGTGATCTGCTCAATACGGCGTTTGGCTTCTTCGGCCTTGGCGGGATCGGCGGATGCGATAGTGATGGTGCCGTCTTCGTCGATATTGATTTGGGTGCCGGTTTCTTCGGTCAGCGCACGGATGACGGAGCCACCCTTGCCGATTACGTCACGAATCTTCTCGGGGTTGATCTTCATGGTGAATAGCCGAGGCGCGAAGTTAGACACTTCGGTCTTGGCTTCAGCCATGGCTTCTTGCATCTTGCCCAGAATGTGCATGCGCGCTTCTTTGGCCTGGGCCAAAGCCACTTGCATGATTTCCTTGGTGATGCCTTGGATTTTGATGTCCATTTGCAGTGCGGTAATGCCATTGGTGGTACCAGCCACTTTGAAGTCCATATCGCCCAAGTGGTCTTCGTCGCCCAAGATGTCGGTCAACACCGCAAAGCGGTTGTCTTCCTTGATCAGGCCCATAGCAATACCTGCTACGTGCGCTTTCATGGGAACGCCTGCGTCCATCAAAGACAAGCAGCCGCCGCAGACAGACGCCATGGAGGAAGAACCGTTGGACTCGGTAATTTCCGACACCACACGCATGGTGTACGGGAATTCTTCTTTGCTAGGCAACACGGCTACCAACGCGCGCTTGGCCAAACGACCGTGGCCGATTTCGCGGCGCTTGGGTGTACCCACGCGACCAGTTTCACCGGTGGCAAAGGGAGGCATGTTGTAGTGGAGCATGAAGCGGTCTTCAAACTCACCCGACAAGGCGTCAATGCGCTGTGCATCACGTTCTGTACCCAAGGTGGTCACCACCAAAGCCTGGGTTTCACCGCGTGTGAACAAGGCAGAGCCGTGGGTGCGGGGCAGCACGCTATTGCGAATTTCGATAGCGCGCACCGTGCGGGTGTCGCGGCCGTCGATGCGAGGCTCGCCTGCCAAAATTTGGCTGCGCACGATCTTGGCTTCAATATCAAACAACATACCTTCGACGGCCACCGCATCGAACTCTGCGCCTTCAGCCTTCAACGCCGCCATCACGTCCGCATAGGCGGCGCGGCAGGCTTGGGTGCGGGCTTGCTTGTTGCGGATTTGGTAGGCGGCTTCGAGCTTGGCCTTTGCCAACTCACCTACTTTGGCAATCAGGGGTTCATTCTTGGCGGGGGCTTTCCAGTCCCACACCGGCTTGCCTGCGTCACGCACGAGTTCGTGAATGGCGTTGATAGCGATATTGCCCTGCTCATGGCCAAACACCACAGCACCCAACATGATTTCTTCAGACAGTTGTTGGGCTTCAGATTCGACCATCAACACAGCAGCTTCGGTACCGGCCACGACCAGATCCAAGATGGAGTCTTTGCGTTGGGTTTGACCGGGGTTGAGTACGTATTGACCATTGACATAACCCACGCGGGCAGCGCCGATAGGGCCGCTAAACGGCACGCCACTCACCGACAAGGCAGCGCTAACTGCGATCAGGGCAGCAATATCTGCATCCACTTCGGGGTTCAATGACACGGTGTGAACCACCACATGCACTTCGTTGAAGAAGCCTTCGGGAAACAAGGGGCGAATGGGGCGGTCGATCAAGCGGCTGGTGAGTGTTTCAAACTCGCTGGGGCGGCCTTCGCGCTTGAAAAAACTGCCGGGGATTTTGCCCGCAGCATAGGTCTTCTCGAGGTAATCCACGGTCAAGGGGAAAAAGTCTTGGCCAGCTTTGCCTTCGGTTTTGGCCACTACCGTGGCCAGCACTACGGTGCCGTCCATGTCCAAGAGCACGGCACCTGTGGATTGGCGAGCGATTTCGCCGGTTTCCATGGTGACCGTGTGCTGGCCCCACTGAAACGTTTTGCTAACTTTATTAAAAATACTCATGTGAATCTCCTATTTTGCAGCCCCAACACTGGGACCAATCTGGAAGGTAGCGGCCACCTCACCCAAGCCCGGATTCAACTTCACAGAACACGATGCCATTCCAAAGAAACACTTCAAATACAGAAGTCCTAACTCTCAATTTCCTTGGAATGACACAGCTTCGCTCTGTTTTTGCTGTCTCCGAAGTAAAAAACGCCTGAGCTAGTAACCTAACTCAGGCGTTTGTCATTCAATGCAAGACTTACTTGCGCAGGCCAAGCTTGGCAATCAGCGCGGTGTAACGGTCTGCGTCTTTGGATTTCAAATAATCCAGCAACTTACGGCGGCGGCTCACCATACGCAGCAAACCACGGCGACCATGGTGGTCTTTAGCGTGGGTTTTGAAGTGGGGGGTGAGCTCGTTGATACGGGCGGTCAGCAGTGCAACTTGCACTTCTGGGCTACCGGTGTCACCGGCTTGGCGTGCGTTGTCTTTAACAACAGCGGCTTTGATGCTGGAAGCGATCATTTCTTTAATTTCCTGTTATTTTGGGGCTGCACATAAGGTACCACCCCGGTTTTTTGAACTTGCGCCGGTAGCTGGAACTGCCACAAGCGTGCGTTACGCGAAATGCATAACCCATCAATTATAGCGCGCCGCGTCGGAGCACCCCGCCCCCACTCCACGAGGAGGCCTGAAATTGCGCCACAAATTCACTTTTCAAGAGCACACCAGCAAACATAAAAACCCAACTTTTCCCTTGAAATCGGGCCCGCAGAGAGCAGCTTATGTGCATACGGCAATCAATGTGAAAGCCGCGCTGTTAACTAGGAGTTTCACCATGTTTTTTGCTAGTACTGCCCAACCCCAACTGCGTCGCACACCCTACTCGGGCTCGAGCAACACATTGGACCGGCTCTTGAGCGATGCGCTTCAATCGACCCGCCTCCAAGGTGCCGCCTACACCCAAGACGACACTTCCTACACACTGACGCTGGACGTGCCGGGCATCGCCAAAGACCAACTTGCTATTGCCATTGAAGGTGCCGTGGTTCGCATCAACAGCAAAGAGGGTGCGCCACGCAGTTACCGCGCAGCCTACGAACTACCACAAGAGGTGGACACGGGATTGAGCGAAGCTAAGCTGGAGAACGGCGTTCTGACGCTCAAACTGTTCAAGAAAGTGCCTGTGAGCAACGCGACCGAACTGACTATCAGCTAAGTACAGCCCCCTGCAGCCGGGGGCTACAGCAAATGCAAGGGCCAGCGTGGCTTCACGTCAAAGGCGTAGCTGGTGCTGGCCTCTTGCATACCGCTTTGCAAGCGCATGGCAGCAGCCATGGCAATCATGGCGCCATTGTCGGTGCACAGATGCAGCTCGGGGTAGTGCACCCGCACTTGCCGCTTGGCACATTCGGCGTTGAGTTGCGCGCGCAATTTTTTATTCGCCCCCACACCACCCGCCACCACCAGACGGGTCAGCCCGGTTTCCTTTAGGGCGGCGAGTGATTTTTTCACCAGGACTTCCACTATCGCAGCTTGGGTAGACGCTGCCAGATCGGCATGCGCTTGAGGAGCTAAGTCTTCAAACCGCTGCAGATTGGCTGCTGCCAGCATTTTTTGGGACTGCACCAACACCGCAGTTTTGAGCCCCGCGAACGAAAAATCCAAATTACCACTGTGAAGCAAGGGCCGCGGCAAGGCGTAGGCTTTGGGGTCGCCACTTTCTGCCAAGCGCGCCAGCAAAGGGCCGCCTGGGTAAGCCAAGCCCATGAGCTTGGCCGACTTGTCAAACGCCTCGCCTGCGGCGTCGTCAATAGACTCACCCAACAAGGTGTAGCGCCCTACCCCATCCACCCGCATCAGCTGGGTATGCCCACCCGACACCAAGAGCGCCACAAAAGGAAACTCGGGTGGGTCTGCACTCAGAAATGGCGAGAGCAAATGCCCTTCCAAGTGGTGCACACCCAGCACCGGCTTGCCCAAGGCGGCAGCCAAGGCACAGGCCACGCCCGCCCCCACCAGCAACGCGCCCGCCAAGCCAGGGCCGCGGGTGTAGGCCACCACATCCACATCGGCCAAGGTGCGCTGGGCGCTGCGGAGCACCTCTTGGGTGAGCGGCAACACACGGCGAATATGGTCGCGGCTGGCAAGTTCTGGCACCACCCCGCCAAACGCCTGGTGCATTTCAATCTGACTGTACAGCGCGTGGGCCAACAACTCG
>JBIIYT010000026.1:0-13717 GCA_044346675.1 Rhodoferax sp.
CCAAACCGCCTTGCTTGTCTTTGAATACGCGGTTGACCCGTGCAATGGCCTGCATCAGGTTGTGCCCTTTCATGGGCTTGTCCACATAAAGCGTGTGAACACATGGCGCGTCAAAACCGGTGAGCCACATGTCGCGCACGATGACCAAACGCAAAGCATCATTGGGGTCTTTGAATCGCTTCTCCAGCCGCTTCTTAGTCTGAGAACTGTAGATATGCGGCCGCAGCAATGCTTTGTCGCTGGCAGAGCCGGTCATGATGATTTTGATGGCCCCTTGCTCTGGGTCTGCACTGTGCCAGTCTGGCCGTAGCTTAATAATTTCGTTGTACAGGTGGACGCAGATTTCGCGGCTCATGGCAACCACCATGGCTTTGCCAGACTGCGCCTTGTTGCGCTCTTCAAAATGCGCCACCAGATCGGCGGCCACACTCACCACACGGGGCTGCGCGCCTACCACTTTTTCTAGTGCAGCCCAGCGGCTTTTGAGTTGAGACTGCGTGCTTTCCTCTTCGTCTTCGGCCAGTTCGTCTACTTCAAGGTCAATGGCGGCCATGTCCGCCGCACTCAGGCTGAGTTTGGCAAGGCGAGACTCATAGTAGATGGCCACCGTCGCGCCATCTTCTTTCGCCTGTTGCATGTCGTAGACGTGGATGTAATCACCAAACACTGCGCGGGTGTCGCGGTCTTCGCTACTTACAGGGGTGCCCGTGAAAGCGACGAATGTTGCATTGGGCAGGGCATCACGCAGGTGCTGGGCATAGCCCACTTCGTAGCGCTCGGTGTATTGCGGTGGCGCAAACTCAACCTTGTGGGGATTCGCCAGTCCGTCGCCAGTAGTAATTACCGTTGATGCCGACTTGCGAACCTTGAGCTTGGCTTCAAAGCCATATTGCGTGCGGTGGGCTTCGTCTGCAATCACCACAATGTTGTGGCGGGCTGACAGCACGGGGAAGGTGTCTTCATCTGCACCGGGCATGAACTTTTGGATGGTGGCAAACACAATGCCACCCGAGGGCCGATTGGACAGCTTGGCACGCAGGTCTTGCCGGGTGCTGACCTGCACCGGCTGTTCGCGCAAAAGGTCTTGTGCCAGACTGAACACGCCAAAGAGTTGACCATCTAGGTCGTTACGGTCGGTAATGACCACAATGGTGGGGTTCTCCATAGCGGGTTCTTGCATCACCCGCGCCGCAAAGCACGTCATGGTGATGCTTTTGCCGCTGCCCTGCGTGTGCCACACCACGCCGCCCCTACCCTTGACTTGGGGGTTTCCGCCGGGTCGAGATGCTTCAATCACTTGCACGATGGCAGCACGCACCGCATGGAACTGGTGATACCCAGCGATCTTCTTGACCAAAGCGCCATCATCTTCAAACAGCACAAAGTAGCGCAGATAGTCCAGCAAATACTGCGGTGCCAGTACGCCACGCACCAGGGTTTGCAGTTCATTGAACTCACCCAGCGGATCTAGGGCAACACCATCAATAGTGCGCCACGCCATAAAGCGCTCCGCGTCAGCAGACAAGGAGCCCAGCAAGGCCTCGGTGCCATCAGAGATGACCAGCACCTCGTTGTACTGAAACACATCGGCAATTTGCTCTTTGTAGGTCTGAATCTGGTCGTATGCCTTGCGCACGTCGGCATTCAGGTCGGCCGGGTTCTTCAGCTCTATCAGCACCAGCGGCAAGCCGTTGACGAACAAAATAATGTCGGGCCTGCGCGTGTGGTGTGGGCCACGAATGGAGAACTGGTTGACTGCCAACCACTCATTGCGGTCTGGTTGCGCCCAGTCAATCAGGCGAACAAAGTCACCCCGCGTTTCGCCCGCCAACTGGTACTGCACCGGCACGCCGGTCACCAGCATGCGGTGAAAGTGCTGGTTGGCAGCCAGCAATACCGGCGTGCCAAGGTCTAGCACTTGCTTGAGCGCGTCTTCACGGGCGGCGATGGGTATGTCAGGGTTCAGCCGGTTGATGGCTTCGCGCAGCCTAAACGGCAACACCACTTGGCGGTAATTGGCCCTCTGCGGGTTGGTGCCGTCATGCGCAATGTCTGGGCCATAGAGGTGGGTGTAGCCCACATCGGTGAGCCAGCCTAGGGCTTCTTGTTCGAGTTGATCTTCGGTCATGGCTATGCGTCCGGGTTGTCCAAGGCTGGCGGCGCACCCAGTTCGCCCGCAAGATCCCCCGCCAACTCTGCCTCAATGTCGGCAATGCTGGGCAGGCTTTGCTCCAGCAGGGGCGGCAAGTCCCGCAGCAACTGGTATTCGGCCACGCCGATGGGTTTGCCGATGCCTGAGAGCGCATATTCCGCCACCAGCTTGTTTTGCTGCTTGCACAGCAGCAGGCCAATGGTTGGTTTGTCGTCCGGCGCTTTTACCTGTGCGTCCACCGCTGCCAGATAAAAGTTGAGCTGGCCAGCGTGTTCAGGCTTGAAGGCTGTGGCTTTTAGCTCCACCACCACATAACATTTCAGGCGCGTGTGATAGAAAAGCAGATCGATAAAGAACTCATCACCCGCCACCTCCAGCCGGAACTGCCGCCCGACAAAAGCAAAGCCTGCCCCCAGCTCCAACAGGAAACGGGTGATGTGGCGAATCAGGCCGCTTTCAATCTCGCGCTCATGGGCTTCATTGCCCAAGCCGAGAAAATCGAACATATACGGGTTTTTGAGCGTGTCGTGCGCCAGCGCCGAATCTGGGGCGGGCAAACGGGCCTTGAAGTTGGTCACCGCAGCCCCCTGGCGCAGGTGTAAGCGGTTCTTGATGTTGAGGGACAGCGTGGTGCGCGACCAGCCCTGCTGCACCGTCTGCACCGCATACCACTCACGCTCGGCAGCATCGGTTAGCTGCGTCAACAGGGTCACTATATGAAACCACGGCAATTGGGCAGCAGGCTGCTGCCCAAATAGACCGTCCGGGCAATGCTGGGCAAAAAACCGCATGTACTTGAGGTTGCGGGACGACCAGCCACGCATGTCGACAAAGGCATCTTTCAGGTCCAGCGCCAGCCGGTCAATCACCTTGGCCCCCCAGCCCTGGGTTTGTTGCCGCTCCAAAATGTCGCGCCCCACATGGCCATAGAGCTGCACCAGCTCGGCATTGACGGACAGCGAGGCGCGCTGGCGGGCCTGGACGATCTGACCCTTGATCTGCGCCAGCCAGTCGGCATAGCCTTCGGGCAGGGTGAGTGCGGATTTGCCGGTGGGTGTGGTCATACGGTTGTTTCTATCAGACTTGCTTGGGTGGCGATGGGGCTGGGCGTTGTAGTATGAAATTGGCCTGCGGCCCTCGTGGAACGTGCGCAAGCAGCTATTAAATGCATAGTAACTTTGGGCGACGGGTTCACGCCAGTGCCTCCTCGGCGGCCAGTTGCGCCTGTGGCAGGCGCAACTGACCGGAGATCAGGCGCGGGAGCAGGGTGTCGCGCAGGCAGGCTAGGGCTTCTTGTTCAAGTTGATCTTCGGTCATGCCTGATTGTTGCGTTGTAAGCAAATTAGGTTAGACTAATTCTCAAGTGGATTGGGGGTTCCTAGTCGGCGTTATAGCCTCGGTGGGTTGATCGGGGCTTTTCGCTTTCTGGGGCTGACGTGGTACCATACCCCCACGCCGTGACTGCGCCGATAACAGCAGGATTGGGGGCAACCCCAACACGGCGCCTTCTTCTGGTCGGTAAGTAAGCGCATCGACCTTCATCACCATCCCTTGTTAGGGAATTTCACCAGTCCGAACCCGTCCACCTTGCCCTGCGGCGAGGTGCGGAAAGATTCCAAAATCTGGTTGAAAAAACGCTTATCGTCCGTCTTAAAGGCACGAAACACCGCGCCCGCCACCATATCAGCAAACTGGATGCCCACACTCAAATGGGAAGGCGCAATGAACAAGCCCTCCACCATGTTTCCGTAAGTTGAAATCACACCGCTTTGCCCGACCATCAGCTTGTGGTGCAATTCGCGCAATCGCTCGTCATCTTTCGGGCCTCGGTGGTCACAAACCACAATGCCATTGAGTTTTTGCCCCACCACGCGCTCCAGATCCTGCAGGTAATACTGAAACCGCTCCGTCAACTGCTTGTAGCTGTACCAATACAAGTCATCGCCGGTATTGATGTAACCCAATTGGTAGGCAGGCGCAGTTTGCGTAACCACACATATCAGGCGCACAGCTTTGTAACGTTTGATGATGTCGTACAACTGGCTGCGCAGTGCCTCTTTCTTCTCGGCAGACAGGTGCGATAACGCATGGGGCTTGCCACCCCGATCAGGGGCAAAATAACGCCACTTCAGTTCCCCCTTGATACCGAACTGGGACTTTAGCCGCGCAAGATCACCCGCCATCTTGGCCCAGATATCTTCTGGAATAACCACCCCGCCCAGCACAAAGAAGGGCTGTTGGACTACCTTGTCCGCCTCGGGTGGTGAACCCGATTCATCAATGAAAAGCATGTGCATCAGGCATTTTCCAATATGGTTTCACTTTGCGGCAAGCGCAATTGCCCCGAGATCAGGCGCGGGAGCAGGGTGTCGCGCAGGGTGGCTAGGGTTTGGGCTTGCAATTCATTGGCCCGAACACTTCGCATCAATGGGTCCACAACGTCACGAAAAGCCGAGGTCAGTGAAGCCGCAGGGAGTACCGCTGTTTCAATCGCAAAATCTGGCCAGTGACCTTTGTACTCCGAGAATTTCACACGATCCTTTGTGGCGTAGAACGCCCAAACGGTGTCGACACCCAGTCCAACAAAGGGCAGCACATTCTGAATAGCTGAGAAATCAAAAGTAATCAACCGCATGTAGCAAGTGTGATTGGCAAAAACCACTACCGGATTGTCGAGACTGGCACGGACCCCTGGTTCCTCTTCGTGGAACCCAATAACCCCCGACTTCCCCTGATCGAGTATCGGAATTGCGCCAATCGCACTGGCTGATTTCTGGTCGAACTTTTTGCCGACAGACATACGCTTGATGAAGTCCTCAAACTTTCCAACCCGCCACCCCCTCGGCACCAAGCTCAACTCCGATTCCTCGAAGCTGTCGGGAAACAGCGCCGCCGTGGCATCGTCCATGCCTTCGGGGGCGCGGCCTTCCAGCTTGGCGCGCACGGGGTCGAAATCAACAAACCACGACTTGAACAGCGCCTGGGCGATGGCTTCCAGCGTGGCGTTGGTTTCACGCAGGAGGGTGATGCGGTCGTCCAATGGCTTGAGTGCATCCACCATGGCACGCTGTACGCCAATCGGTGGCAGGGGAACTTCCAGCGCTGCAATCGCCCGGCCGGTTAGGTGTTTGATCGTCGTGCCGGTGAAGTAAGGTTCCAGCAGTTCGGCCTTGGCAGCGTGCTGAAACCAATAAAAGAGGTAGTAGTTGTCCAGTGACTTCTTGGGCCTGATGCGATGCAACGCCTTCTGGGCTTTCATGCCGACTGGACCGGTCCAAATCGCACATCGTCCCGGTTCTCCACCCTCACAAACAATCAGGTCGCCGGGCGATAGGCTGTAGCGATCTTCCTCGTGCGGCTCAAAACGCATTTCGGCCAAATCGTTGAGATCAAAGTACCCCCATCGAACGTTGCTGTTGCCAAGGTAGGGCTGCGGCACTCCCTTGTTTTTTTTGGCATCAAGCATCTTGCCGAGGCAAGCGTCAACGTGATCGCCGAGCCGCACAACTGACCATTCGGCACTCATACCCCACCCCCCGCCACAACCTCATCCGGCATATCCCACATCTCCCGATACGCCTGCACGTACCCCGCCGCAGCCACCGCATCCATGCCGTAGTAATACCGGCACAGCCGCTTGAACACCACCAGCATGTCCGGGTCGCAGCACAGGCCGAGCATGTGGTCGAGCTGGTGCTCAATGCGGTGGGTGCCCAGCTCGCCGCTTTGGATGATGGCATCCACTTGCGCTTGAGCCAGCGGCACGGCTTGGCGGAACAGGGCCACCATTTGCCCGGCCAGCTGGTGCAGCTTGTCGGTCATGCGGCACCGCCTGGTTCTGGCCGATCAAGCATTTCCCAATAGCCACCACGACTCGGGCCGATGTGGCGGATACGTCCGGCGGACTGCAAGGCCAGCAAGTGATGCCGGATACTGTCCAGACTGGTTTGGTTCAGTTCGGCCAAAGCCGCCATACTCAACCCCGGTTGTTCGGATAACTGCGTTAGCAAAACGTCTTTGAGGTGTCTTTGTGGTGTTTTAAGGGGTTTTGCGGGGTTTTGCGGGGTTGCCTTGGCGTTTTCGGTTATTCCTGTAGTTCCTTGGGTGGTTTCTTGGTCGTGAAGGCTAAAGGAAGGCCGCGCAAAACTGGCGATAAACAGCCCCGCTACCTGCCGAAACTCCACACTGGGAGCGTTTTCCAAGATCAAGGGCATGCCCCGGCCCCAGCCTTCGACCATTTCTATGCGGCGAAACAGGTCGGCAATCAGCGGGTTGCGGCGGCGTGAGACATTGCCTTTGCGCATCTCGGCCAGCGTCAGCCCGCCAAACAGTTTGCCGGGGTTGCGGATTTCAACGCGGTCTTTGAAAACGGCTACTTGCACGTAGTCCGGGTCGCGCCAGTCGCGGTGGCAAAAGGCGTTGATGATGGCTTCGCGCAGCGCGTCCATCGAGATCTCAGGCACGTCCACCCGGTACAAGCCCTGCAGCCGCATGCCGATGTGGATGTTTTTGAGGATGTACTTTTGCGCCTCTTCGATGAGTTCCAAAATGTCGCCGTCAAAGTCGTGCCGGTCGATGATGGTGACGGTGTCGGTGGTGCCAAACACGGCGCAGCGCAACTGGATCGGCTCTTTGGCGAAGAACAGCCGCGCGGCGTTGCACAGCTCGCCTTTTTGTAGCAACTCCAGTTTGGTCAGCGCCTGCTGCAGCCTTATTTCATCGTCATCGCCCAGCGTGTCCCACTGTAGGCCCGCGCGCTTGGCAAAGCTTTTTACTTTTCTGATTTCCAGCTCGGGCCAGGGCTTCTCCAGCGCGCGGGTGTCCCAGCGCAGGGCGTTTTGGTTTTTGGCCACGATGAGGGCTTCCAGCTCCGCCGCGCTGAGCTGGCGGTCTTCGTCCGCCACGCGCATGTAGGCGCGGCCGTGGGCAAAGTAGGGTGCGTTTTGGCCGTCAAAGCGGATGTGAATGCAGGTCTTGCCCGCAAGCGTATGCGTGGTAATTTGCGGGTAAATCTTGGGCTCTATGTGGACGGCAATGGCTTGCGACAGGTCGCGCAGGGTTTTGTCGCTTACGTCCAGCCCTGCCGCCTTGCCATTGGGTGCCACGCCAAACCACAATTGACCCGCACCGTGTTTGTTCAGAATGGCGGCGATGGACACTAGGCCTTCTTTGAGTTCGGCCAAGCTCTTTTTTAGCTCGACAGTTTCGCTTTCGCGCAGGAGTTCAGAACTCATACTTCATCATCCCCATCTTGTGCCGAATTTGCGTTCAACCCGTCCAGCCCCAATTCCCGCTCAATCGCCTCGATGCTGGGCAGTTTGTCGCGCAGGGCTTCGGGCAGGGTGTGGCTCAGGGTGTAGGTGGACTGGCCCATGGGTTTTTGAATGTCGCCGCGCAGTTGTTCGTCCACGGCTTTGATGTAGAAGTTGAGTTTGCCCGCAAACTCGCGCTCGGTGTGCTCTTTGCTGAGCGACAAAAAATCAAATGTGTAGGGGTCTTTGAGCATTTGCGCCGCTAGGTCAGACTGCACGGCGGGCAGGGTCTGGACAAAGTTGGTGATGGCTTTGCCTTCGCGCTGCCACAGGCCGCTCTCAATCTGGTGCACCAGCACGCTGCGGCTCCACCCAAAGGTTTGCGTAGCTTGCACGTAGTACAGCGCTTCGTCGTGCTGTTTGCATTTTGAGAGGATGACCACATGGTGCCACCAGGGGATGCCCATCAATTGCGAAGCAGGCTGCTGCGCAATTAACGGGGCCTGGCTCCAGAAGGAATGCCAGCGCCGTATTTGCTCCAGATTTCGCTTAGAAAACCCTGCAACGTTAGGAAACTCCTTGTTCAAATCAGCACTTAGCTGGGTCAAGAAGCCGCTGCCCCACGCAAACTGCGTTTGCTTGGCCACCATGTCTGCCCCCAACTCCCAATAGAACTGGAGCATGGCGGTGTTGACCGCGACGGCAGCTTTGAGCTGAACTTGGCGAAAACGGGTCTTTAGCTCGCCCAGCCACTGGCGGTAGTCGGCGGTGTGGGTTGTCATTTCAGAACTCATACCCCAGCCCTCCCAGCTTCTTGCGAATCAGCGTATCCAGCTCCGCACCCTTGGCCATTTGCTCGCCCAGCTTTTCGGTGAGCTGCTGCATTTTGGTGGCGAAGTCTTCGTCCTTGTCTTCTACCTCTTCCGCACCCACATAGCGGCCGGGGGTGAGCACATGGCCGTGCTGGGCAATCTCGGCCAGCGGCACGCTGCGGCAAAAGCCCGCAATGTCTTGGTACTCGCCCGCATCAGGTTCGCCGCGCCATGCGGCCACGGTGTTGGCGATGCGTTCAATCACCTCGTCGGTCAACTCACTCTGCACCCGGCTAATCATGGTGGCCAGTTTGCGGGCATCTACAAACAACACTTCGCCCTTGCGGTGGGTCTTCTTTTTGACCAAGAACCACAGGCAGGCCGGAATCTGCGTGTTGAAGAACAGTTGGCCGGGCAAGGCGACCATCACCTCCACTACATCGGCCTCCACCATGGCGGCGCGTATTTGGCCTTCGCTGTTTTGGCTGCTGCTCATGGAGCCATTGGCCAGCACAATGCCTGCGCGGCCCGTAGGTTTGAGGTGGTGCAGCATGTGTTGCAACCAAGCGTAGTTGGCATTGCCCGGGGGTGGGTCGCCATACACCCAGCGGGCATCGCCCGTCAGGCTGCCGTGCCACCAGTCGCTGATGTTGAACGGCGGGTTGGCCAGAATGAAATCGGCGCGCAAATCGGCATGCTGGTTGCGGGTGAAGGTATCGCCCGGTTCACGGCCTAGGTTGAAGTCAATGCCGCGAATGGCAAGATTCATAGCCGCTAGCCGCCATGTGGTGGGGTTGGCTTCTTGGCCGTAGATGGATACATCACCCAGCTTGCCGCCGTGGGCTTCAATGAACTTTTCTGATTGCACAAACATGCCGCCTGAGCCACAGCAGGGGTCATAAACCTGTCCGCTGTGCGGGCTGAGTACGGCCACCAATGTTTTGACGATGCTGGCCGGGGTGTAGAACTGCCCGCCGCGCTTGCCCTCTGCGCTGGCGAACATGCCCAGAAAGTATTCATAGACTTGGCCCAGCACGTCACGCGCTGATGCAGGGTTGTCGCCAAAGCCAATGGTGGAAACCAAGTCCACCAACTCGCCCAGCTTGCCATCGGGTAACTGTGCGCGGGCATAGCGCTTGTCCAAAATGCCCTTGAGCTTGGCGTTTTCGGTTTCAATCAACGTCAGGGCTTCGTCGATGCGTTTGCCAATGTCTGGCTGTTTGGCGCTAGCACGCAGGCTTTCCCAGCGGGCGGGTTCGGGCACCCAAAAAGCGTTGACCTCTTTGTAATAGTCACGGTCTTCCAGCTCCTGCTCCAAATCGGCCGGGGTAGCGTTGGCAAAGTAGTACTCGTCTGCCGGGTTGGTAAGGCGTGTGGTTAGGTCAGAGCGGCGGGCGGCGAACGTGTCGGATATGTACTTGACGAAGATGAGGCCCAGCACCAAGTGCTTGTACTCGGCGGCGTCCATGTTGGCGCGCAGCTTGTCTGCCGTGGCCCAGAGTGTTTTTTTGATGTCTTCGAGCATGAATCAGTGTCCCTTAACGCCCATAGGTTTGGGCGCTTTGGCACAGATTATGACGGGCGGAAAAAGGGCGGGGGAAGGCCCCTAGCCGGGTGTGGTGCCCTGCTTGCGTATGTGCACAGCGCTACCATTGGGCACTGCTGCCGACTTCATCCCAAGGTTTTCTCAAAGGCTCCCCATGATTTTTGTCTCCGCCTTTCGCGCCAAACTTGCGTCATTCCGCCTACTCACCCAGCGCGTGTGGGCGCTCTCCAAGCCCTACTTCGCGTCTGAAGAAAAATGGAAAGCGCGTGGCCTGCTGCTGGCCATTGTGGTGCTGAACCTCGCGCTGGTGTACATGGCCGTGTTGTTCAACGACTGGAACAAGTTGTTTTACGACGCGTTGCAAGACAAAAACGCTGCGGTGTTTTGGCAGCAATTGGGGCGCTTCACGTACCTCGCGTTTGCGTTCATCGTGATTGCGGTTTACAAGTTTTACCTGACCCAACTGCTAGAGATGCGCTGGCGCGCTTGGATGACTGCGCACTACCTAGAGCGCTGGCTGAGAAACCATGCGTTTTACCAACTGGAGCTGGCGCGTTTTGGCACTCAGCCCAATGTCAACCACAACCCGGACAACCCGGACCAGCGCATTCAGGAAGACATCAACCAGTTCACCAGCTACACCATCTCGCTCAGCATGGGGCTACTCAACGCGGTGGTTACGCTGGCGAGCTTTGTGGGCATTTTGTGGGGGCTGTCGGGTGGGTTTTCGTTTTCGGTGCAGGGCACTGAGTACACCATTCCTGGCTTTATGGTGTGGATGGCGGTGCTGTACTGCTTGGCGGGCAGCGTGCTCACGCACTACATAGGGCGACCACAGATCAAGCTGAACTTTGAGCAGCAGCGCCTAGAGGCCGACTTTCGCCACCACATGGTGCGGGTGCGCGAATACAGCGAATCCATCGCGCTGGATAGGGGCGAAGCGGTGGAGCGGGTGCAACTGAACACGCGCTTTGACAAGGTGCTGGGCAACTACCTGCATTTGATTAAGGCGCAGAAAAACCTCGTTTGGTTCACCAGCTTTTTTGGGCAAGCGGCGGTGGTATTCCCCTTTGTGGTGGCCGCGCCGCGCTTTTTTAGCGGGGCTATTCAGCTGGGCGAACTGATGCAAATATCCAGCGCCTTTGGCCAAGTGCAAGGGGCGCTGAGTTGGTTTGTAGACAGCTACAGTAACGAGCTGGGGCGGCCAAGTTTGGTTGGGTGGGCGGCTACCACCGACCGGTTGACCAGTTTTGAAGCATCTTTTACGGCACTAGCGCAGACACAGCAAGCGCAAGAAGCTACAAATTCAGTAGCAAACGAGAACGCTTTGGATGCTCGCGACCTCACCGTAGCCCTGCCCACCGGCACCGTGCTGCTGGCTGGCACCACGCTGCACGCGCAAAGTGGCGACCGGGTGCTGTTGCAGGGACCATCGGGCAGCGGCAAGTCCACCTTGTTTCGCGCGCTGGCGGGCATTTGGCCGTTTGCCAAGGGCCATGTGCAGTTGCCTGCGCACACCATGTTCTTACCCCAGCGGCCCTACTTTCCCAACGGCCCGCTGCGCGACGCGCTGGCCTACCCCGACGCACCGCAAAGCTACACCGACGCGCAGTTGCGCCAAGCCTTGACGGACGCGCTGCTGCCGCAGCTGGCCGACCAGCTGGACCAAGCCGATGCGTGGAGTCAAAAGCTATCGGGCGGCGAACAGCAGCGCCTGGCCATTGCCCGGGTGCTGCTAAAAAAACCGCAGTGGGTGTTTGCGGATGAGGCCACCAGCGCGCTGGACGAAGCGACAGAAAGCGCCATCTACCAAAGGCTTTTGGCGTTGGTGGAAAGCACCCAAGGGGCCCTCATTTCCATAGCACACCGCCCCGGCGTAGCCGCGTTTCACAACCGGGTGTGGACGCTACAGCTCCAAGGCCCACAGGCCGCCGCACGCTATGGCCTAGCCCCTGCCCCACACGCATGACAAAACTTGGCGAACGCACTTTTTCGGGTGTTACACGCGCCGCAGTAATCATGCAAGCCAATTCCGCAATGGGGGCAGAAGTCTTGCTTGTCGTTTTTCAAATCCACAGGGCGTTCGCAACCGGGGCACACGCTTTTGGCCAGGAGCGCCAGCGCCGTGTCGTAGCTCAGCTCTTCTCGCCGCGCGGCTTCGGGTAGCAGTTCGGCCGCTTTTTGTTTTTCCAAATAACGGTTGAGCGCAAGAATGGCATAGCGCCCAATAACGATGGTGAGTACGATGCCCACGATGTAGCGCACATAGCCGCCGTAGCTTGGCAAATACGGCACAAGCTCCACAAAAAATGCAAAGGCGGCAAAGATGACAAAGCCCCAGACGAAGGGCCAATAGGTGCTTTTGCGTTTTTTTACAAAAAGCCACGCAGCCACGGCCAGCAGTGGCAGCGTGAGCGCCAAACGGTAGAGGAAAACGCGCAGCTCGCTTTTGCGCTGCTCTGCTTGAAACTTGACAAAAGCTGCCGCTTGTAGCGTTTGCAATTGCTCCTGCTGGTCTCTGGCTTGCTGGCGCGCATCGAGTGCAATCTTACGTTGGGCTTCTTGCAAAGCTTGCGCACGGCGCTCGGCCGTTTTCAGGCGATCAAGTTCGCGGGTTCGGGCGATCACTTCGGGGTCTTGCTCACTGCGCTGGGTGGAGCTGCGGGTGGCAATCCAGTTGTCAAAGCTGGCGCGCACAGCGGCGGAGTCGGCTTGCGCCGTGCGCAGTTTCAGCTCCGCCTGATCCAGCGCATCTTGTGCGTCGCGTTGCGTGCGCTCTGCGGCTTGGATGCTGGAGCGCAGCGGATCGGCTTGGCGCTTGTCTATGAAATCTTCGGTTTGCAGTTGCCGCTCTACCTGCGGCAAATCGCCCACCAAAGTGCCGCCCAAGCCAATCAAAAAGCCCGCGAACACAAACGCCACCAACCATAGGCCACGGCTAAACCATTTTTCGGAGAGACGAAGTGATTTACTCATGTTGTTCTTTCATTGTGGAATGTACAAACCCCGCATAACCCTTAGCCCGCAACTCACACGCCGGGCAACTGCCGCAGCCATAGCCCCAGGCGTGGCGGTGGGTGCGATCGCCAAGGTAGCAGGTGTGGGTGTGCTCAATGATGAGATCGACCAAGGCTTGCTGCCCCAGCTCAAACGCCATCTTCCATGTGGCGGCCTTGTCTATCCACATGAGCGGGGTTTCTATCAAAAACCGTTTGTCCATGCCCAGCGACAAAGCCAGCTGCATGGCCTTGATGGTGTCGTCGCGGCAGTCGGGGTAGCCCGAGAAGTCGGTCTCGCACACGCCGGTCACCATCACCTGCAGGTCGCGCCGGTAGGCTACCGCCGCGGCCAGCGTTAAAAACAGCAGGTTGCGCCCGGGCACAAAGGTGTTGGGCAGGCCGCTGGCTTCCATCTTGAAAGCCGTGTCGCGAGTGAGCGATGTTTCGCTCACTCCCCCCAGCACAGCCAGATCAAGCACGTGGTCTTGGCCGAGCTTGGTGGCCCACTGGGGAAACTGCTGGCGCAATTGGGTCAGCACCTCTAGGCGCGCTTGCAGCTCTACGCTGTGGCGCTGGCGGTAGTCAAAGGCAATGGTTTCTACGCGCTGATAGCGCGCTAGGGCATAAGCAAGACAAGTGGTGGAGTCTTGGCCGCCAGAGAACAATACAAGGGCTGAGGTGTGCATGGGCGCAATGGTAAAACACTCAAGCCTGCGGGCTGTTCAGGCCCAGCTCTGGCCAGCGGCGCCGAATGTAGATCCACGACACCATACCCACGCTCATCATGGCAAGCGAGGTGGCCGCCAGCCCAATGGTGGAATGCATCACCAGCGGCGAGATAACGCCCGCCACCAAGCCATTGGCCGACGCCCCTACAAACATTTGCAAGCTAGACGCCATACCTCGGCGCGTGGGGTGCAGGTCCAGCACCATGAGGGTGACCACCGGCATGGTCA
>JBIIYT010000244.1:0-4302 GCA_044346675.1 Rhodoferax sp.
GGTCGAGTATCAACAGATCAAACTCGGTGTTGGTCATCAAGGCGGCGTCGGCCTCGGTGCCGCTGGCCACGTGGTCTACCACTGCGCCTGCCCCGCGCAGGGCACGCAGCAGGCCATCGGCTAGCACTTGGTCGTCTTCGGCAATCAAAATGCGCATGGCGGTCTCCTCTTATGGTTGCGCCATTCTAGGCGTGCTGGTATTGCTTAGCTATCGTGTCCGCCATCGAGTCCGGCTATCGGGTGCTTGCGCTGCTTACTGGCTGCTGTAGGCCTCCAGCCCCATTGCCACCACGGTGCTCACTTCCGGGCCCACGGCCGTGCGCATTTCTTCTTCGGCCTGTGCGGCGGCTTGGGTGTAGGCGTTGAGCCATGCAAGGCCTATAGCGGTAAACACCACTTTGCGCGCGCGGGCATCGGTGGGGTCGTCTTGGCGCGTCACCATGCCCCAGGCCTCGCACTGGGTCACCAGCGCGCCCATGGCTTGCTTGGTCATGCCAGCGCGCCGGGCTAGCTCGGTCAGCCGTGCGCCTTCGGGGCCTAGGTGACGGGTGATTTGAATGTGCGCTGCGCCCACCTGCGCGCGCTGGGCCAAGTTGGCCAGGCCCAGTGGCACGCCCGGGTGCTGTGCCATCAGTACCAGCACCCGGGCGTCAAAGCGCTCCAGCGCCAGCCGCAGCCAGTGGCCTACATGGGTGTGGTTAGGGCCGGGTGCAGCGTGGGCAAAGGGCATGGCTCAAATGGTAATGCAAACTTACTAAAAATAGTGTTTACACGCTTTTACTTCGTGCTTTAAACTACTGTTCAAGCATCCAGCCTGTTGTTAATCACACCTACTGAGTTGCGCCAATCTATTAATATTTAAAGGAGATTTTCCATGGACGCAGCAGTTAAGCCCCTCGCCCCTGTCAACGCCGAAAAAGCCAAAGCCCTGCAAGTGGCACTAGCGCAGATTGAGAAGCAGTTTGGCAAGGGCACCATCATGCGCTTGGGCGAAGGCGAGGTGATTGAAGACATTCAAGTGGTGTCTACGGGCTCGCTGGGCTTGGACATTGCCTTGGGCGTAGGCGGCTTGCCCCGTGGGCGGGTGGTGGAAATTTACGGGCCAGAGTCGTCCGGCAAAACCACACTCACTCTGCAGGTGATTGCCGAGATGCAAAAACTCGGCGGCCAGTGCGCCTTTGTGGATGCCGAGCACGCATTGGACATCCAATACGCCCAAAACTTGGGCGTGAACCTGCAAGACCTACTCATTAGCCAGCCCGACACCGGCGAGCAGGCGCTCGAAATTGTGGACAGCTTGGTGCGCTCGGGCGCGGTAGATCTGATCGTGGTGGACTCGGTAGCCGCTTTGACCCCTAAGGCCGAGCTGGAAGGCGAAATGGGCGACTCCTTGCCCGGCCTGCAAGCTAGGCTGATGAGCCAAGCCCTGCGCAAGCTCACCGCCCACATCAAAAAGACCAACTGCACGGTCATCTTCATCAACCAAATCCGCATGAAAATTGGCGTCATGTTTGGCAGCCCTGAGACCACCACCGGTGGCAATGCGCTCAAGTTTTACGCCTCGGTGCGTTTGGACATTCGCCGCACCGGCACCATCAAAAAGGGCGAAGAGTCCATTGGTAACGAGACCAAAGTCAAGGTAGTGAAAAACAAAGTGGCATCCCCCTTTAAAACGGCGGAGTTTGATATTTTGTTTGGCGAAGGCATTAGCCGCCATGGCGAGATCATTGACATGGGGGTTGCCGCGAACATCATCGAAAAATCAGGCGCTTGGTATGCCTACAAAGGCGAAAAAATTGGCCAAGGCCGCGACAACTCCCGCGAGTTCTTGCGTGAAAACCCCACGCTCTCTATCGAGATTGAAAACAAGGTGCGCGAGTCTTTGGGCATTCCCTTGATACCGGTAGACGCAGAGCCGGTTATCAAGGTCAAAGCCACTGGGAAAAAAGCAGAAAAAGTGGAGTAATCCAAGGCGGAATTTGCGCAAGTAGCTATGAATAAAATAGCAATTTTGGGTAGTGAAAGGCGTGATTACTAATGGCCTCGCCTCCCATTTCGCTCAAAGGCCGGGCGCTGCGCCTGCTCAGTGGGCGCGAATATTCCCGCCTTGAGCTGGAGCGCCGCTTGGAAAAGTACGAGGAAGAGCCCGGCGCGCTGGCCAAGGCGCTGGACGAGTTGCAAGCCAAAGACTTCATCAGCGAGCAGCGCGTGCTGGAGTCGGTGGTGCACCGGCGCGCCGCCAAACTGGGCGCGGCGCGCATCAAACAAGAGCTTCAAGCCAAGGGGCTGGATGCGGATGCCGTAACCCAGGCCCTGCAAGCCCTGCGCGCCACTGAGGTAGACCGCGCCCGTGAAGTTTGGGCCAAAAAGTTTGGGCAGCCCCCCGCAGACGCGGCCGAGCGCGGCAAGCAAATGCGCTTTTTGGCTAGCCGCGGGTTTGGGGGGGAGGCTATTCACAAGGTGGTGAGTGGGGACTTTGATGAGTAATACAGCTGAGACCCCACTGAATACACCCCTGAGCATTGGCGAGATCGCGCAACGTATTCATCTCATACGCGGCCAGCGGGTGGTGCTGGATACTGACTTGGCGGCGTTTTACGGTGAGACCACTAAGCGGTTTAACCAGCAGGTAAACCGCAACCGCGAACGCTTTCCAGCGGGCTTCATGTTCCAACTCGATGACCAGGAGTTTGCCAACTTGAGGTTGCAATTTGCAACCTCAAGTTTAAAAGGCGGGCACGGTGGTCGGCGTTACGCGCCACTAGCGTTTACAGAACACGGGGCCATCATGGCATCGATGGTGTTGAACAGCCCACGCGCCACCAAATTGAGCGTCTATGTAGTGCAAGCCTTTGTAGATTTGCGCAGCATGTTGGCCAGCAATCGGGAATTGGCGGGCAAAGTGCACAACCTAGAGCGCAAGGTGTCGGTGCATGAGCGCAACATTGCTGAGCTGGCGGATTCAATGGCGGAACTGCTGGCAACCCCAGCGCCGCCGCCCAAGCGCTCCATTGGCTTCATTACGCATGAGGACAAAAAAGATAAGCCTAGCAAGCCCACTGGCACCAAGATAAAGGCAGCGACTAACAAGAAGACTTGAGGTCGCAATTTGCGACCTCAAAAGTAGTATGCCAAGGTGACCGCAAATCTCTCTGACTACCGTGTCGCTCACTTTCTGGAGTGTGGTGTGTGGGTAAGCTACTCACTCTTTAGATGCTATGGGAGAGGTTGGTTGTTCAGCCTCCGGCTCCGGTGGAGCGAAGGCCACGCCGCATTTGTGGCACTTCTTCGGTCGCAAGGCAACAAAGCTCCCTATCACTACCTCTCCACCCCCAAACGAAGGGCGGGTCGTCATCGGTGTGGTGCCACAACGCGGGCATTTGAATTTGAACATCTGAATGAGCAACCAAATTGTGATGATCCACAAAAGCACAAAAAAAACATACGGATTGGGCTCCAGACGAAAGACTTTTTGGCAAATCCCAACCACGCCTGCAAAGGCAAATGCCGCAATGCCCCCAAAAATCACTCGCTTTCGATTTGATTCGAACTTCCCATATTCAGTTTGCGTCAGAGGCCCCTTAGTTTGAATAAACGGTTTCATCATCATTCCCTAGGGGGCGCCATCTTGTAAGACCTAATATAGATATCCCATTGTGCATTAAAGCCCCACCATCAGCTTCAAATTCTGCACTGCCGCCCCACTGGCCCCCTTGCCCAAGTTGTCCAGTCGCGCCACCAGCACCGCATGCGAAAAACCATCGGCCCCAGCGTCGTTGCCGAACACGCGCAACTCCATCTTATTGGTGTTGGCCAGCGCCACTGCATCTAGTTTGAGATCAGCCGTGGCGCTCTCCACGGTCACCCATTCGCTGCCTGCGTAGTGCTTTTGCAGGGCGCTATGCAGGTCTTGCCATGTGGGCTTGCCGGGTAGTGTGTCCAAGTGCAGGGGCAGCTGCACCAGCATGCCTTGCGCAAAGTTGGCCACCGATGGCACAAACAAGGGCCGCCGGGTCAGCCCCGTGTAACGCATGATCTCCGGAATGTGCTTGTGCTTCAGGCCCAAGCCATACAGCTCCATGGCCGGGGCGCTGCCCTGCTCATAAGCCTCAATCATGGTGCGCCCGCCGCCCGAGTAGCCGCTGATGGAGGGCAAACACACGGGGAAATCCGCAGGCAACAGGCCCGCATCAATCAAAGGCCGCAGCAGGGCAATGGCCCCGGTGGCGTAGCACCCGGGATTGGCCACCCGGCGGGCCTGCGCCACAGCAGCACTTTGGCTGGCTGACAATTCAGGAAAGC
>JBIIYT010000245.1:0-4237 GCA_044346675.1 Rhodoferax sp.
AGCTCCCGCCAACAGCGCTGCGCAACGCGTTCGCAAAAAGGTCCGTAAAAATGTTGCGGACGGTATTGCACACGTTCACGCGTCGTTTAATAACACCATCATTACCATCACCGATCGCCAAGGCAACGCTTTGTCTTGGGCTTCGTCTGGTGGTCAGGGTTTCAAAGGCTCTCGCAAATCAACTCCGTTTGCCGCTCAGGTGGCTTCCGAGGTTGCTGGACGTGCAGCGCTTGAGCAAGGCATCAAGAACTTGGACGTCGAAATCAAGGGCCCAGGCCCTGGTCGCGAGTCATCTGTTCGCGCCTTGGCCGCACTGGGCATTCGCATCAACGTGATTGCCGACGTGACCCCAGTTCCGCACAACGGTTGCCGCCCTCAAAAGCGTCGCCGTATCTAATTTTTAACAAGCCCACCGCCATCAACGTTTGTTGATGGCTCCCGCATTTCACTGCGGCAGATGACATAAAGGAAGTTCAAGTGGCACGCTATCTAGGCCCCAAGGCCAAACTATCCCGCCGTGAAGGCACTGACCTGTTCCTCAAGAGCGCACGCCGCGCCATTGGAGACAAGGCCAAGTTCGACTCCAAACCCGGTCAGCATGGACGTACTTCTGGGACACGCACGTCCGACTACGGTTTGCAGTTGCGTGAAAAGCAAAAAGTCAAGCGCATGTACAGCGTGCTTGAAAAGCAGTTCCGCCGCTACTTTGAAGAAGCCGACCGTCGCAAGGGCAACACCGGTGCTAACTTGTTGTTTTTGCTCGAGTGCCGCTTGGATAACGTGGTCTACCGTATGGGCTTTGGCTCCACACGCGCCGAAGCGCGTCAAATGGTGTCACACAAGGCCATCACCGTAAACGGCAAGTCTGTCAATATTCCTTCCTATATGGTGAAGGCTGGTGACGTGATTGCTGTGCGCGAAAAGTCTAAGAAGCAAACGCGCGTGATCGAAGCGTTGCAATTGGCCTTGCAAGTGGGCATGCCTTCTTGGGTAGAGGTCAATGTGGATAAAGCTGAAGGCACCTTCAAGGCCGTTCCTGATCGCGACCAGTTTGGTGCGGACATCAACGAGTCCATGATTGTTGAGTTGTATTCACGCTAATCCCGTTGAGTTATTGAATTCGTTCCTTGGCCGCGGTGTTCGCGGCTGGGGTGCTTCACCAGCCTTACCGATGTAACGAATCGGGGGTATTGAGAGGAAGTTCTTATGCAGAATAGCTTGCTAAAACCAAAATCCATCAGCGTCGAGCAGTTGGGCCTCAATCGCGCCAAAGTAGCGCTTGAGCCATTTGAGCGCGGCTACGGCCACACGCTGGGCAACGCCTTGCGTCGCGTTTTGCTGTCTTCCATGCCTGGTTTTGCCGCTACGGAAGTCACTATCGCTGGCGTGCTCCACGAGTACTCGTCCATTGATGGCGTGCAAGAAGACGTGGTTAACATCTTGTTGAACTTGAAGGGTGTTGTGTTCAAGCTGCACAACCGTGACGAAGTCACTTTGAGCCTGCGCAAAGATGTAGAAGGCGTGGTGACCGCTGCTGACATCCAGGTGCCGCACGACGTTGAAATCATCAACCCTGCGCACGTTATCGCCAATCTGTCCCATGGTGGCAAGTTGGACATGCAGATCAAGGTAGAAAAAGGCCGTGGATACGTCCCTGGTACTTTGCGCCGCCATGCGGATGAGCCTAACAAGTCGATTGGCCGCATTGTGCTGGACGCATCGTTCTCTCCCGTGAAACGTGTGAGCTACACGGTAGAGAGCGCTCGCGTTGAGCAACGCACCGATTTGGATAAATTGGTGGTGGAAATTGAGACCAATGGTGCCGTGTCTGCCGAGGACGCCGTGCGTGCATCCGCCAAAATCTTGGTAGAACAATTGGCGGTATTCGCTCAGTTGGAAGGTAGCGAGTTGGCCGCGTTTGACGCCCCAGCACCTCGTGGCAACACGCAGTTTGACCCCATCTTGCTGCGCCCTGTGGATGAGTTGGAGTTGACCGTTCGCTCGGCTAACTGCCTCAAAGCAGAAAATATTTACTATATTGGCGACCTCATTCAGCGCACCGAAAATGAGTTGTTGAAGACCCCTAATTTGGGTCGTAAGTCTCTCAATGAAATCAAAGAAGTGTTGGCCTCTCGTGGCTTGACACTGGGTATGAAGCTTGAGAGCTGGCCCCCAGCAGCGTTGGAAAAACGCTAATATTTTGTGAGCCCTTCGGGGTTCCGTGCCAAGGGCAGTACCTGATACGGCTGCCTTTTATTATTTAAAGGAAAACTACCATGCGCCACGGACACGGACTACGTAAACTAAACCGCACTAGCTCACATCGATTGGCGATGCTGCGCAACATGATGAACTCCATCATTGAGCACGAGGTCATCAAGACCACACTGCCTAAAGCCAAAGAACTGCGCCGCGTGATTGAGCCCATGATCACTTTGGCCAAAGAAGCTACTGTGGCTAATCGCCGTTTGGCGTTTGATCGTTTGCGCGACCGCGACAGCGTGACCAAGCTCTTCAACGAGTTGGGCCCACGCTTTAACGCGCGTCCTGGTGGCTACACCCGCATTTTGAAAATGGGTTTTCGCGTAGGTGATAACGCACCTATGGCCTTGGTCGAATTTGTGGATCGTCCAGAGACCACTGAAGTTGCCGCTGAAGCAGTAGCGACCACTGAATAGTGCTATAATTTAAGACTTAACGCGCGATGGAGCAGCCTGGTAGCTCGTTGGGCTCATAACCCAAAGGTCGAAGGTTCAAATCCTTCTCGCGCAACCAAACAGCCAGTGGCTAGCCCACTGCAAGTAAAACGCCCACGAAAGTGGGCGTTTTGCTTTGTGCCGAAATCAGTGCACGTACTTATCAAGTGAACTTAAGAGCTAGCGTCGTGCCAACTCTGCGGCTGCCGCACTCTCTAGCGCCTTCTTGGCAAACTCCGCACGCAAGGCCTTGAGTTTTTCTCGCGGGTCTTCGCGCACTGTGGCTTGGTCCAAGCCCATCTCGGCAATAAAGCGGCTGGGTAGTGCTGCCACCAGCTCGCGCCCCTTTTTGCGCCTGCGTGTCCAGCTCACTGCCAAACTGCGCTGGGCGCGCGTAATGCCCACATACATGAGGCGGCGCTCTTCCTGCAAACGGATGGCGGTGTCGGCATTGGCCGCCTCGTCTACACGCTCGGAGCCGCCTAGCGAATCTGCCCCGTCGCTCAACTTAAATGGCAACATACCCTCGGTCACCCCTACCAACATCACATGCGGCCACTCCAGCCCTTTGGCGGCGTGCAGCGTGGAGAGTGTCACCACGTTTTGTTCTTTCTCCCGGTCGCTGATGGTGGAGAGCAAAGCAATGGTTTGGGCTACTTCCAAAAGGCTTTTCACCTCGGTGTTGACTGACATTCCTGCGGAGTCTTCTAGCTGCCCGCCACAGCGCTGTGCCATCCAGTCGCAAAACTCCATCACGTTATTCCACTTGGCAGCAGCAACCTTCTCACTGTCTTCCCCGTCGTACAGGTGCTTTTCATAACCAATCTCTTTAAGCCAGTCGCCCATGAAGCTGCGGGCATTCTCCGCACCCTCGGTATGGCGAGCGCGGAATTCCAGGTCATTGATGTAGCGGCCAAACTCGTGCAAGCTGCCTAGGGCTTTGCCACTGAGCACACTGCCCAGTGATGAGGAAAATAGGGATTCAAACAGACTGAGCTTGTACTGGCTAGCAAACACGCCCAGTGCGCCCAGCGTTGTGTGCCCAATGCCACGCTTGGGAGTGGTGACTGCGCGCAGGAAGGCTGGGTCATCATCGTTGTTGCTCCACAGCCGAAACCAAGCACACAGGTCGCGTATTTCGGCGCGGTCAAAAAAGCTTTGCCCGCCGGACACCTTGTACGGAATATTGGCCTTGCGCAGCGCTTTTTCAAACGGTTTGGCTTGGTGGTTGGCCCGGTACAGCAGGGCAAAGTCTCTGAACTCTTTGAACTGCGCGCCAGCTTGTGCCAGTGTACCTTCAGCGCGCAAGCTTTGGATGCGGGCCACGGCGCGCTCGGCTTCGTGTTCCTCGTTGTCAGCGTCCACCACACGCACGGGCTCGCCCTCGCCCAAGTCGCTCCACAAGTTTTTGGGGTAGAGCTTGGGGTTGGGCCCAATCACATTGTTGGCGGCGCGCAATATGGCGCTGGTAGAGCGGTAATTTTGCTCCAAGGTGATCACTTTGAGGGCGGGGAACTCGATGGGCAACTTCTTCAGGTTGT
>JBIIYT010000246.1:0-4219 GCA_044346675.1 Rhodoferax sp.
TGGGGCAAAAACTGATGGCCCGACTGAGCCGCCAGCGCTTGGTTGGCCTGGGATTTTTTGACAATGGCTTCAAGCAAATGAGTGCCAACCGCCCCTTGCTAGAGCCGCGCGACTTTGAGGGCTTGCGCATGCGTATACAAGCCTCGCGGGTCATCGCCCAGCAAATGCGTGCACTGGGGGCGCGGCCCGTAACCCTGCCATTTAGTGAGACCCGCCAAGCACTGGCCGCGGGTGTGGTGGATGGCACAGAAAACCCTGTCTCCAATTTTTGGACGCAACGCATGCACGAAGTGCAAAGCGACCTGAGCCTCACGCAACACGGCTACTTAGGCTATGCCGTGGTGGTGAACCAGCGCTTTTGGCAAAACCTACGCGCAAACGATCGCGCGCTCATTGCCCAAGCTGTGCGCGAAGCCGCAGCCTTTGGCAACACCATTGCAGACACCCAAAACGACGAGGCTTTGGCCGCACTGCGGGCCACAGGCCTGACGCGCATTCACACCCCGAGCGCAGACCAGCGTGAGCGTCTGCGCAAAGCGGTGCAACCCGTACACAAAGAGTTAGCGAACCGCGTAGGCCCACAGTGGCTGGCCGCCCTGCGCAATGTCTTGGACTAGGGGCGAGTCACTAAGCGCTAGCCATGCGCTCGCTTTTCCAATAGACATCATCCCCCACCGTGCCGTCGGTGCGGTGGCGATTGAGCACCCGGGCCAATACAAAGAGTAAATCTGACAAACGGTTGAGGTACTGGCGGGGGGTGTCTTTCAGGGCCTCCTGCCCCTCCAGCGCCACCACCGCGCGCTCGGCACGGCGCGCCACGGTGCGGCACACGTGGGCTTGTGACGCAGCTCTGGTGCCCGCGGGCAATATGAATTCTTGCAAAGTGGGCAGCGTGGCGTTGTGCTCGGCCAGCGCAGCATCCAATGCCAGCACCGCCTCCATCTTCAGCAGCTCATAGCCGGGTATGGACAGCTCGCCACCCAGGTTAAACAGCTGGTGCTGCACCTCCACCAGCAGGGTGCGCACACCGGCGGGCATGTCTTCACACAGCAGCACACCGATGTGGCTGTTGAGCTCGTCCACATCGCCCATGGCGTGCACGCGCAGGCTGTTTTTGGAAACCCGGGTGTTGTCGCCCAAGCCCGTGGTGCCGTTGTCGCCGGTGCGGGTGGCGATTTGGGTAAGTCGTTTGCCCATGGTGTTGCCTTTTTTGCTAGGGCGTATGCCCGTTTTGGTGGAAAATGCGCGTCTGGGCTCACACAGCCCTCAAGCCTTATAGGCACCATTATCCACAGCCACAAGCTGGCCCTATCGGAGACACAAGAATGAACGCACCTATTGAGGCAAGCCAACTTGCCCACCCCACCCTGCCCCAAGTGCAGCCACGCGAAGTGCCCCAGGCTTTGCTAGATGCCCTCAAGGGCCGCTTTGGCGACCAACTCTCCACGGCTTTGGTGGTGCGTGAGCAGCATGGGCGGGATGAGTCAGCGTTCAGCGTGCCGCCCCCGTCTGCCGTAGTGTTTGCCCAAAACACTGCCGACGTGGCCGACGCAGTGCGGCTGGCAGCGCAGTACAAGGTGCCGGTGATTCCCTTTGGCGTAGGCTCTTCGCTAGAAGGGCACCTGCTGGCGGTGCAAGGCGGCATTAGCATTGACGTGAGCCGCATGGCGCAGGTGTTGGCCATCAACGCAGAAGATTTGACCGTGACCGTGCAGCCCGGCGTGACCCGCAAGCAGCTCAACGAGGCCGTTAAATCCACCGGCCTGTTTTTCCCCATAGACCCGGGTGCAGACGCCACCCTTGGCGGCATGGCAGCCACGCGCGCCAGCGGCACCAACGCCGTGCGCTACGGCACCATGCGGGAAAACGTGCTGGCGCTCGAAGTAGTCACTGCTAGTGGCGAAGTCATCCGCACCGGCACGCAAGCCAAGAAGTCGTCCGCCGGGTATGACCTGACCCGCCTGATAGTAGGCTCGGAGGGGACGCTGGGGGTGATGACCGAAATCACCGTCAAGCTCTACCCGCTGCCCGAGGCGGTAATGGCCGCCACCTGCAGCTTCCCTAGCTTGGCCGATGCGGTGAACACGACTATCCAACTCATTCAGCTCGGTGTGCCCATTGCCCGCTGCGAACTGATAGACGCCAACACGGTGCGCATGGTCAATACGCATTCCAAAACCACGCTGCCTGAGAGCGCCATGCTGCTGATGGAGTTTCACGGCTCGCCTGCCAGCGTAAAAGAACAAGTGGCCACGGTGCAGGAGATTGCCGCAGACTGTGGTGGCGAAACGTTCGAGTGGGCCGACACGCCTGAAGAACGCACCCGGCTGTGGACTGCGCGGCACAACGCTTACTTTGCGGGCATTCAGTCGCGGCCCGGCTGCAAGGCCATTACCACCGACACCTGCGTGCCCATCTCGCACTTGGCCGATGCGCTACTGGACTCGGTGGCCGAGGCGCAGGCCGCAGATGTGCCCTACTTTTTGGTGGGCCATGTGGGCGACGGCAACTTTCACATGGGCTATTTGATAGACCCCGACAACGCACAAGAGCGCGCCCTGGCCGAGCAACTCAACACCCAGCTAGTGCACCGTGCGCTCCAACTCGGCGGCACTTGCACGGGTGAGCACGGCGTGGGCCTGCACAAGCAAGAGTTTTTGGTGACTGAGACCGGCGCGGGCGCGGTGAACATGATGCGCACCATCAAGCGCGCGCTAGACCCCGACAATATTTTGAACCCGGGAAAGATTTTTACCCTTTAGCTGGCATCCCGCTCAGCGTGTTTTGATGCGTGACAACTTTGCGCAAAAATTCGCTATCTCTTGCTGTGCCCATGGGCGCTCTAGGGTGAAGGAGCGTAGCGACACTGCGAATCGCAATCGGCTCACGAGCCGAAAGACATATTCCATTTCCCGAAAAAAGAAAAACTCATGAAAGTGGCTGGACACAGCAAGTTGCGCAACCATGTGACCCCCAGCTTTTTGTATGCGCTCATGCAATGCACCGAACAGCATGTTGAGCTCAAAAATCTCCAATGGTGGCCCACAGAACGTTGCAAATGCAGCCACGGGCTTGCCTGCCAGCCCTTGCACTTGGCTAAGGTAGCGCGCAACCGGGTAAGAGATGTAAAGCCACTTCGGGCCACCTAGGCAGATGCAGTCAAATGAAGACACATCGGGGTATGCCAGTGGCGCAATAGGCTGCTCCACCTGAGGGTAGCGCTTTAGCCACCAATGGCGAAAAGGCCTAAGCCATAAGTACAAAGGCAACACGGGCAAAGTAGACAGCAGTGGCAGCGCCAAATGCCATTTGCTGCGCTTGTGCGTGACCACAATTTTTTCAAGCGTGACCGTATGCCCAAGAGATCGCAACTGTGCACACAGCACCAGTGCCAGCTTTTCGGTGTGTCCCGATCGTGAATAGTAGGGCAACAGAATATTCAATGCTCTGCCTTTAATGCGTTTTAAATATTGTCTGGCAAGTTCGCCAAATTGACACACCGCCCCGTTACCGTGCCTGAACCACTGGCCTAGCAACGCAGGCTACCGTGCAGGCAGTGCACTAGCGAGGCTACGCTCGAACACTCGTGGGGTCTCATTCAAACGGATAGTCATCGTGCTTTGTTACAACTGGAATGTCTTTGTCGCTTTTCAGGACTCGCTCGACGATAGAGATAAGTTCCAAAACATCCTTTGAGACGTCGACCTTCCTGAACTTTGCCCACGACCACTTCTTCTCTTGATGTATGGATGGAAGTAGCGCGTACCTTTCTGGGTCTTTAGCTATCGCAGGGTCAGAGTAAATGCACAGCCCCATTTTGAAATCGCCGCGCTCGACATCCACCCACCAACCCCAGTCCTCGTTAAAGTACGACGACACGTTAATACCGGCGAGCGGCAACTCGGCTTGAAGGTACTGGCAGAGTGCCTTTCCATACATGCGCTCATTGGCGATCTCTTGATCTTCGCCAGGCAGGATAGGGAACTTCTTGCTCTCAATAAGCAGACAGCTCTGAGGAATCATGGTGCCTCCTTAATATGATGCTGCGCCAAAGAGTGTGGGTGGGCGGCGAAGCGAGGTAAAGGAGGAGCGCGAAGGGCGGGGGACACGAGCGTAGTCGCCTACCCCCACTCTTTGGCGTGGGGGTTCTACAACTCAGTAACCTCGGCAATGGCGTTCGCCAAGTACTCTATCTTTTGCTGCATATCGGCATCGGTGT